>DOMD01000200.1:819-4770 GCA_003510525.1 Candidatus Omnitrophota bacterium | reverse complement strand
AAAGAGGAAAAAGAAATTCTTGAGGCTTATGAGCGGAGTACTTTTAAGTCCGTTCCAAACGTTAAAAAAGAAATCGCGCGGTATCGTGAATACGCAAAGTCTGCTTTGCGCAAGAATAAGAGAATAAATATTAGGATATCGGAAACAGATATAGTGCATATTCAACGTAAGGCGGTAGAAAGCGGGCTGCCTTACCAAACATTGATATCAAGCATACTGCATAAATACGCAAACGGAAATATCATCGAAAGCGCGGCGTAAATTCATTAAATGCCTCTGAAAAAAGATTAAGGATATTATGTGGTTGCTTGTCTGCTCATCAGACAAGTGTTTCCGGAAGACCTGGAAGAGACGGGGCAGAGATGTTGGTGAAAAGGTAATGATAAAGTCGTGTATGAACGAAGTAGTTCGGTTATGTTAAGTTAGGCGAAATCTATGTATTTGGGTGTGATATGGAGTGTGATTTTCGCATGGAAAGAGGGAAGGCATTCGAGTTGCAGGTGAAAGAATTGCTTGAAGCCGAATTGGCACAAGGTCGCTTGGGCATTTTCCAAGATGCAACTAAGGTTTACCATCGCAAGTCATATTATTCCAGTGATCGAGGAAGTGAAATTGAAATCGACGTATCCATAGAAGTATTCCGTCTTAACGCGAATGAGCCTTTTCTTGTCTGGGCGTGGGAATGTAAAGACTATCACCACAGTGTTCCAGTCGGCGACATTGAAGAATTTCACTCTAAACTAGAACAAATAGGGCTTCACAAGACAAAAGGAACTGTGGTATGCAGACACGAATTTCAGAAAGGCGCGGTCAGTTTTGCAGAAGCCAAGGCTATCGGGTTGGCACGAATTATCCCGGACGGAAGCATCATTCGGTTGCGAGAAGCTGCCCAAACCGTTACTAAGAGTTTCATAGAGTTTGGTCTGATAGAACAGGATTCTGAGAAGCTGGAATCAATTTTCTACGGTCTCTCAAGTTCAGGGTACGGCTTTATAGATTTTAGCGAAATGATTTCTTTTGAGCTAAACGCTCATTGCAGGCAAGGGAGGAAGGACTAAATGATTAAAAATAGAGCCGTTCTATTTTTTACAGTAATTTTGTTAATTTTATCAGGGTGCGTAACCGTGGAATCATTAAGAAACCTTCCGGAAGAGAAATTAAAATATTATAGTGGCTTTTACGCAGAAAATTTGTACCGACAAGAGATAATAAGTCGTCATCCTGAATGGCCAGAAAAAGTTAAGCAAGCAATATTAAAAGGTAGTGTATCTATGGACATGACGAAACAACAAGCTAAGGCTGCCTGGGGAGAACCTTATAAAATAAATAGAACAGTAACTCAATCTGGAGTTCATGAGCAGTGGGTTTATAACCAAGTAGGTGCTTTATCATTTTTGTATTTTGACAACGACATACTTACTTCTTGGCAGAATTAAGTTGCAGAAGGTCTAGTTGATAAGAATAATCACTCATGTCTATCGTGCCAATTAGTCTATAAATAGCGACGATAAAACCATTTTGAGATTCCAAAATTGTCATACCCGCGAAAGCGGGTATCCAGGCTTTTTTATCTTCGTGGATTCCCGATTAAAGATTTCAAGAATGACATGTTAACGGCTAATTTGGACAGCTGTGAAGAATAAAACATATATGGATAAGTTAATGACCGAAAAAGATTTTCGGGAAAAGTTTGATCAGGAATACCAGAATCTTTGTATCGCGGAGCAGATTGCCCAGGCGCGTCATCAGGCGCATTTAACTCAATCCGAGCTGGCTAAACGAATCCATACCACTAAATCGGCTATCTCTCGTTATGAAAGCGCTGATTACGATAAATACGGGATTACGCTCTTAACTAAGATTGCCAAGGCCTGTGGAGCAGATTTAAAAATAATTTTTGTTACTTCTAAGCACACAAAGAATAACCCTCGTTTTACTGCCGCATAGAGTTGTTCTTGATAGGGCGAAATAATGAAAAAGAGAAGATTTAGGAGTAATTTTTCTAAAATCCGGCTTGACTTTACATACCAAATATGGTATATTAGTTAATAGGAGACAAGGTGATACCTCGATTCAATGCGGATGGATATCTGCCGGGACCAAAAACCTAAAGGGTTAGTGGAGGTGGTAGTATGATAAAGAGTGATCGCCAATATGAATATACAAAAGGAAAACTGCGTGAGCTTGATAAAGACCTGAAAGCAACACGAAAAGAATATTCTTCTGATAAGAAGAAGGCGGCGTTGCTTAGTCAGGGGTATATAGAACATATCGCTCAATTAAAAACTGAGATAGCGGAATATGAGAAGATGAAAGAGTCTCCTTTGCCGAAGGTTCTTAAGATTCGCGATCTTGGCGAAATAAGCCGACAGATTGTCAGGTTAAGGCTGGCAAGAGGGTTTACTCAGGCAAAACTTGCCAGCTTGATAGGTTGCAAACAAGCTGATGTATCACGCCTGGAACGAGAGGATTATCAAGGTTACACCCTTAGTCAGTTAAAAAAAATAGCAGCCGGTCTTAACGCGGAGATAGAATTGGATTTGATTCCTGCTTAAAGATAATGTTTTATTTATAATCTTATTAGCTAGGTGAGGAATAATGAGTGCTGAATAAGGAATATCGAATGAAGAAGTAGTGGTCAGCGTCCGCNNGGGGAGGCCTTGATGGCTATTTTGGAGGGCCTGCCCGGCGGATTAAGGGTGGATAAGGGAAAAATTGACCGGGATTTAGCCCGCCGGCAGGCTGGTTACGGCCGGGGGGAGCGGATGCGCCTTGAAAGCGATAAGGCCGAGATAATCTGTGGCTTGTATAAGGGTAAGACTATTGCCAGCCCGGTGGGGATTTTGATTAGAAATAAGGATTTTAGCTTAGATACGCAGGCCCAAATCCTTAATCCCCGCCCCGGGCACGCGGATTTGGCCGGGATATTAAAATATGGTTTTGAAGGGGCCAGGCCGGTTTTAGAAAGGGCCTCAGCCCGCTCAACTGCCGCGGTGGTGGCAGTGGGGGCGATAGGTAAAATCTTCTTAGCTGAATTTGCTATTGAGATTAGCTCCCGGGTTTTAAATATCGGCGGTAAAACTACTGAAAAGGAAACGCGTAAGGCAATTGATACGGCAAAAAGCAAGGGAGACAGCTTAGGCGGTGTATTTGAGTTGATTATTAAGGGTGTGCCTTGCGGCTTAGGCAGTTATGTTCAGTTTGACCGGCGTTTGAATGCCCGCTTATCTTACGCATTGATGTCAATTCCCGGAATCAAGGCAATTGAATTCGGCCTGGGTTTTGGTTATGGCTATAAATCCGGTTCTCAGGCGCATGATGTAATCGGTTATTCTAAAGGCAAAGGCTATTACCGCAAAACCAATAATGCCGGAGGCATCGAAGGCGGGATCTCTAACGGTGAGGATATAGTTATCCGCTGTTGTATGAAGCCGATTGCTACCTTAGCTAAGCCCCTGGCCTCGGTAGATATAAAAACCAAAAAGGCCGTCTTGGCCTCTATCCAGCGCGCCGACACCTGCGCGGTGGAGGCCGCCGGGGTAGTGGCTGAGGCAGTTTCAGCCCTGGAAATAGCTGATTGCCTGTTGGAGAAATTCGGCGGGGATTGTTTATCGGATATTAAACAAGCCTTTAGTGCTTACCTTAAAAGAATTAGTCAATAGATGCGTCAATAAAGACAGATCCGCCTGGAGTGAATTTGTCCCGCGCTTTCGCCCCCTAGTCGAGAGATCTGTCCGCGTAAGGCTTACCCGCCATAATTTTTCCCACACTGCTGAGGATATAAAAGATATTACCCAGGGGATTTTNNAAATTTAACCGCCAGCGCTCGGTTTGCGCTGATGAAGATGGCGGAGTAAATGATATCTTGAATATTCTGCCCTCAGAAACCAACCTTTCCCGGGAATTAGCCAAAGAGGATTTAACTGAAACTGTAGATAAGCTGATTGAGGC
>DOMD01000200.1:0-689 GCA_003510525.1 Candidatus Omnitrophota bacterium | reverse complement strand
ATATGGAAAAATTAGAAAAGATGATAAAAGAAGGCCTGAATAAAGGCTCACTTGATTTTAAGAAAACTCCATCCTGTCCGTCGGAGCTGGAGTTAGGTAAATATTTGGATAAGTCCGCCTCTGTCAGCCAGAAAGAGAGGATTGAAAGACATCTGGCTGACTGCGGCTATTGCTTAGATTTATTGGTTACGGCTAAAGAGGCGCTGAAAGATTTTCCCAAAAAGCCGAATGTCCTCCAGGCCCTAAAACAGCAGAAATGGTTTATCTTAAGTATGTTGAGCCTTGGAATGTCCTTTTTTATCAAAAGGTATTTCTTTCAATTCCTCACCCTTAGCCTCATCTTTGGTCTTAAATGGGCCCTTAGCGCCGAAGGCAGCCGGAACCTGGTAATGATTTTCCGCGGCCTGGGCCGCAAAGATACGGCGGATAGCGAAAAAGAAAAAATTTTTGCACGAAAATAGCCATTTCTTACGTCTATATAAGTAAGGACAGAAATTATGGCAGAGAAAGGCTGTAATTGGGATGTCCGAAACTTATCCCTCCGCTTTGCTTCGGAAAACGAAGCTGGGGGGTGCATTTGAGTAGGAGGTGGCAAGATGGTAGAGGCAAGCGATATTCAGGTGGCTCGGCTCTTTAGGGTCGAGAAGGAAGGCAGTAAGCTCAAGGCCTTTGTGGATTTAGCCATAGGC
>DOMD01000123.1:9412-9896 GCA_003510525.1 Candidatus Omnitrophota bacterium | reverse complement strand
CCCAGCATACTTATCCCTAAGGGCCGCCAGAGTTCGGAGCCTTCGCCTTTACTTAGGGCTAAAGGAAGCATCCCAAAAAGGGTGGTGATAGTAGTCATCAACACCGGGCGCAGGCGCTTGGCCCCGCCGCTAATCACCGCCTCCTGTAAGGGCATACCCTCGCGGCGCAGGATATTNNTAAAAGCCCGAAGGCCACCCCGGTCCAGGCAAAAGGCACGGAAAACATCACGATAAAGGGATCAAGCAAAGACTCAAATTGGGCCGCCATCACCATATACACCAATAAGCCGCCCAGGATAAAAAGCAGGATTAATTCCTTAAAGGCCTTTTGCTGTTCCTCAATATCCCCGCCTAAATTCACCATCATGCCTTCCGGAACATTCAGGCCGTCAACCACCCCGCGGATATCCTTGGCAATATCCCCCAGGGCCCGGCGAAAGGTATTGGCCTCCACCTTAACCACTCTTTCCTGATTCTGTCTCTC
>DOMD01000123.1:3878-9394 GCA_003510525.1 Candidatus Omnitrophota bacterium | reverse complement strand
CCGTAAAAATATGTCCTTAAGGTCTGGGCGATATTATCCATACTTACCCCCAATGATGAGGCCTTAAGCCTGTCTACCTCCACCCGCAGTTCCGGCCGGCCAAAATCCCGGGAGGTGCTGATATCCACCACCCCCTTTATCTTGGAGAATTCGGCTTTTAATTCGTTGGCCAAAGAATTGGTTGCCTCCAGGTCATGTCCGAATATCTCCACTGAAATAGCCTTGCCNNCCGCCAAAAAGGATCCGGGAAAAAGGGCTTCCGGCCCGGATGCCTATGCGCTTTACCCCCAGGAGCCCGGAGATCTTGGGCCGGAGGTCCTCAGCAATCTCTTTTACCGAACGCTGGCGCTGGGCAAGCGGGCGAAGCTTAATCCCCAGGTTAATAACATTAGAGCCCATCCGGTAGCCGAAGCCGGCGCTAAAACGGGCGGCCCCGGAAACCCCGGCCCGGTAAAATAATGTCTGGGTCTCCGGGACATCTTTTTCAATGATGGCTTCTACCTGCTGGGCAATCTTCTGAGTCTCCTCCACCCTGGTCCCTACCGGAAGCTCTACCTGCAGATTCAGGTCTCCGGTGTCTTCTTCGGGAATAAATTCACTGCCGATTTTTGGGATAAGCATTAGGCTGAATATAAACAGCGCCAAGGCGCTCAGNNATAACCTTCTTTTTATTTCCCAGGGCCCAGTTTAAGAAACGGGAATATAAACTTTCCCACCCTTCCATAAACTTGACCTGGGATGCCGGCCTGACTAATATTTTAGAGCAAAGCATCGGGCTGAAGGTAAGGGCGGTAAACAAAGAGGCCAAGAGGGTAATCGTTACTATTATTGCCAGTTGTTTAAACATTATCCCGGTTATCCCGCTCAAAAAAGCCATCGGTAGAAAGACGATTACCGTGGTAAAGGTAGAGGCGGAAATAGCCATCCCCACTTCGGAGGCGCCCTTTACCGCGGCTTCCTTAATAGGCAGTCCTTTTTCCCGCCAGCGAAAGACATTATCCGTAACCACGATAGCGTTATCCACCACCATCCCGATGGCAATGGCAAGGCTGGAAAGGGTCATAATATTGATGGTGTAGCCCAGGAAATACATAAAGATAAAGGCAATGATCAGGGAAAAAGGAATGGTAAAGGCGATAATCAGGCTGGGCCTTAACTGGCGCAGGAACAAAAAGACCACCAGGATGACAAAGACNNCCTCCCCAGTAAATAGTCTGGCTAAGGTCATTGATGGACTGAGCGATATGTTCGGAGCTGTCTAAAAGAACGGAGAACTTAATGCCGGGAGGGAGCTTGCCGGTTAAATCCTTGATTTTTTCCCGGATCTTTTTAGCCACCTCCACGGTATTGGCTCCGGAGCGCTTCTGGACCATCAGCATCATTCCGGTCTCTCCGTTAGCGCGGNNCGCCACATCCTTAAGGTAGACTGTCTTTTGTCCGTCAGAGAATAGAATAATATTCTTTATTTCCTCCGGCGAGCTGAATTCCCCGGGAAGGCGCAGGGTGTAATCCAGATATCCGCTTTTCAGGTTTCCGGCAGGCAGGGTGATGTTTTCCTCTCTAAGCCGTTTAGCAATCCTTTCCACCGAAAGGTTATACCCCTGGAGCTTAGCCTTATCCAGCTCCACATTAATCTGGCGCTCCAGGCCGCCGTATATCTGCACCGCCCCCACCCCGGGTATCCTTTTAAGATAGTCGCTGATCTGCTTATCTACCAGGTGATACAGCTGGGGATAATATTCTTTAGAGGAGCTTATCCCCATAAACAGGACCGGAAGGCTTGAGGTATTAAATTTAAAGACAATCGGAGTTTCTATCTCCTCGGGGAGAGTTTTTTTGGAAAATTCCAGGCGGTCCCGGATATCGTTAGAGGCCTCATCCAGATTCACCCCCCATTTAAAACGGCAACTGACTAAAGACAGGCCTTCCTGACTGCGGGAGGTAAGCTTGTCTAAATTAGAGATGATGGATAAATCATTCTCTATAATCTCGGTAACCTTGGTCTCCACATCCTCGGCAGAGGCTCCCTCATAGACCGTAATTACCGAGATTACCGGCGGCTCAATCTCCGGCATCAGATCAATAGGTAATTTGTTTAGAGAAACCACCCCCAGGACCAGGATGGCCAGGAATATCATTATATTGGTAACCGGGAATCGGACTCCAAATTCTGGCAGACGCATCTTTTACTTTCCTACTTTCCTGCTTTATTCTATAACCTTCACCAAGGCCCCGTCTCTCAAGCCCTGTTGGCCAAAGACGATCACCTTTTGATTCTCCTCTAATCCCTCAACTATCTCCACCTTATCATTGGAGATTCCCACTCTCACCTTAACCTTCCTGGCCTTATCGCCTTCCACCACAAAGGCATAATAACTGCTGTCTTCCTTGGATAAGGCATCCTGGGGCAGGGCCAGGACCCCTTGGCGTTTTCCAGCCAAAATATCTATCCGGCTAAACATTCCGGATTTTAATTTATTATCCGGATTAGCTATGGTTATTTCAATATTCAGAGTACGGGTGGCGGCATCTAAGACCTCGCTTACTTTAGAAACCTCGCCCTCAAAAACCTCTTCCGGATAGCTATCCAGCTTAAGCGCAGCCGGACACCCTTTACTCACATAGGGGATATCCTGCTCCGGGATATCTATTCTTACTACCGCCTCCCGCATATCCACCACCAGAGCCACCGGTGTAGACTGGGCCAGAATATTTTCTCCTTTATCTAAGAAAACCTTTCCCACTACCCCATATATAGGAGAGCTGACCTTGGCTAATTCATATTTTAATCCGGTTTCATCTCTTTCCACTAAGGCCAGAGTCTCATCCTTTTCCACTCTGTCGCCTTCACTTAAAGTATAACTATCCAATTTTCCGTTGACCTTGGAATAAACCTTGGCCTCATCCCTGGCCTTAATATTACCCACATAAGAAAAAACCAGGTTTAAATCCTCTCTCTTTAGCAAAACCGCGCGCACGGTAACAGCCTCGATTGCCGCTATGCCCCTGCCTTTAGGATGAGGTTCCTTATTCTCAGGCTTAGAGAAGAATATCCGCTTTAAGAAAAATATACCCACGATATGGGCGATGATTAAGAAAATAACCGCTTTTTTTATCTTCACCCCGCACCTTCTTTCTTATTCGTCCCCGTTGCCCTATCTAATCTGGCCTTAGAGACCAGGCAGTCATACAAGGCCTCTTTATGATTAAAGTCGGAAACCGCCAGGCTCAAGCGGGCATCCTTTAAATCCAGCTCACTGGCTATGCCCTCTTGATATTTAGCCTCTATGGTCTTTAGATTATCCTGATACACATCTATATCCATTCGCGTAGGCGCCAGCCGGGCAATAGCGCTTTTTAAAGCCAGATAGGCGTCTTTTACCTCTACCACAATTCCGGTCTTTAATTTATCCTTGAGGATTTCATCCTGCTTTAGACTGCTGATAGCCTGCTCCACCTTGGCCTTGGTCAGCCAGCCATCAAATATCGGCCAGCTCATTGTCCAGCCCACGACATTATAATCCTGCCAGCCCTTGCCCGGGGAAAAACTAAGCGAGGTGGTAGAACGGCTGGTATAATCAAAAGAGCCGTAGATGCTCGGCCGGTTAGCCGCCTTGGCTATTTCTATCCCGGCCTTATCCGCGTTCATCTGGGCTTCATATTGCCGGATCTCCTGCCTTTGGCTTAAGGCCTCTAAGATAGCCGCGTCAACCGCTAGTTCTCTGGGATGATACTCAAAATCTCCTTCTATGTCAAGACGGCTATTCTGTTCAATATAAAGGATGCCCTTAAGCAATTCCCCGGCCAGCTCTTGCTGATTACGCGCCGCTTCATAGAGAGAATCGGCTTCAGACAGCCGGTATTCGGCCTTCTTGACCTCACTTTCGGGAAGTTCGCCTTTTAAGTAGCGCTCTTTTAAATAATCCAGGTATCTCTGACGGTTTTCCTGAATCTCATTATTCAACCAGCTAAAATCTTTAGCCAAAAGCAGGGCATAAAAGGCCTCTTTTACCTTTAATACTGTCTGGGCTCGGGTATTCTCTAAAACCGCCTCCTGGGCCTCTCTTTTATGCCGCGATTCCTTAAGGGTATTCAGGCTCTTTTTGCCTTTATACACATACTGCTTTAACCCGGCGGTAAAAGAATAACTGACAATATCTTTCCGATATAAACCCCGGGTGTCCGCGGCGGTCCCGCCCAGGGTCAACTCCGGCAGGAAGGCGCTCTTAGATTCCTCAATTTTATGTTTTGCCTGGGACAATTTTTCTTCATCCAGCAGGATATCCCGGTTGTCCCGCAAAGCTATAACTATGGCCTCATCCAGGGTTAAGACAATCTTTTCTCGCGCGCAAAATGCCGAAGGTAAGGCGCAAAATATAAGAAGAAAAATAATATAATTAGCCGCGCGCATCTTTTTTCAGGTGCTGATGTATCTTGGTCAGAATTTCCAGATATTTCTTCCGGTCCTCGGCGCTTAAGTGTCCGAACATATCCATAATGGCTTTGTGCCGGGCGCGGTTATGCCGCTGGATGACCCTTCTTCCCTTAGCGGTAATGCTGATGTTAACTACCCTGCGGTCACCGGGAACACTGCCGCGCAGGACAAAACCGCTTTTTACCAGCTTGTCCGCGATTCCGGTAACCGCGGCCATACTTACCGACAGATGCCCGGCCAACTCCCCCATACGCATTGATGGCCTGTCTTTTAATACATCCAGGATAAAGACCTGAGGCAGAGAGATGTTCCCCTGGACCACCTCCTTAGTCTGGCGCTTCAAGAATTTACGCATAACATCCGAGAGCATCCTTGAGACATCNNNAATTTTATTTCGGCATCCAGGAGTTCCTGGTTATGCTCGAAGATGGCGGAGAGATTGGGGGAAGGCTCGCCTCTCGGCGAAGCCGAGGGCAGGGATTGGCTGGCTCTTAAATTCTGGATGGATTTCTTTAAACGGTTAAGCAGTTTAATTCTAATCTGAAGATAATGCCTCTTAGGCTGAATGGGGATATGATGCAGGAAATACAAAGATAAGTCTATGCTAAAATAGGGTTTTTCAATAGTCAGGATATTGCTTAATAAAAGTTTCTTAAACTCGTCTTTTCCTTTTTGGGTAATTTTATAGGTATATTTAAGGGGGCGGTTTCCTTCCTTGCCCGATACCTGGGTAACCAGGCCGTTCTTAAGCATCTTCTGAAGAGGATAATATATGGAGTCGGTTTTTATTAATCCGGTAAAGGTAACCGAAATATCCCGCGTCAGCTTCTTTAATTGATAGCCGTGCTTGGGGCCGTCCTGCAGAAACCCTAAGAATAATAATTCTTGTTCTTTCACTTGAAAATCTCCTCTTTAGTGCGATAAATCGCGCCGCTACACGACACAGACGCTTCAAACTCTATTTTCGTACTCATTGGTGTCCCGCCTGGTGAGCGGAACATAAAGGTTTAATTTAATTTACGAAGGCGCCCATTTTGCGGAACTTTTGATAGCGTAAAAGAATGAGTTTATCGGCGGGTAT
>DOMD01000123.1:0-3855 GCA_003510525.1 Candidatus Omnitrophota bacterium | reverse complement strand
TCCTTCCAAAGGATAGCCGCGCAGCCTTCGGGCGAGATAACCGAGTAATAAGCATTCTCCATCACGCAAACCCGGTCGCCTATGCCGATGCCCAGGGCTCCGCCGGAGCCGCCTTCTCCGATCACCGCCACTACAATTGGCACCGCGATATCCGACATCTCCCTTAAATTTAAGGCGATGGCCTGGGCCTGGCCTCTTTCTTCCGCTCCGACTCCGGGATATGCCCCGGGGGTATCCACCAGGGTAATTATGGGAACGCCGAACTTCCGGGCTAATTGCATCAGGCGCAGGGCCTTACGATAGCCTTCGGGATGGGCACAGCCGAAATTGCGCATCAGATTTTCTTTGGTATCCCTCCCTTTTTGATGCCCCATGACCAAAACCTTATCGCCGTCAAGCTTGGCTAAACCCGCGATTAAGGCCTTATCGTCGCCAAAAAGCCTGTCGCCGTGCAACTCATAAAAATCGGTGAATATCATACCAATATAATCCATGGTATAGGGACGATTGGGATGCCGGGCAATTTTTACCTTTTGCCAGGGAGTGAGATTCTGGTAAGTATCACCCTTCTTTTTCTCCAGCTCTATCTCCAGGCGTCTAATTACCTCTTTATCCGCGGTAATATGCCTAAGCTCTTCAATTTTTCTTTCCAGTTCTAATATTGGGCGCTCAAAGTCTAAACCAGCCATATTTTTAGTTTATAGTTGATAGTGTATGGTTTATAGCTAAAAGATGAAGTTTAGTCAACGATGGTAACCTCAGTGCCCTGGGGCAAAAAGGTATATAATTCTTCAACTTCGTTATTCAGCATCCGCACACAACCGGCAGTGGCTTGCGTGCCGATACTCTCGGGTGAGGTGGTGCCGTGGATACCGTAACCCTCAAGGTCAAAACCCATCCATCTGGTGCCCAGGATATTTTCCGGTGAGTCCGGAGGAACCACTGCCCCAGATTTATACCAAACCGGATTAACCAGCTTGGTAGTTATTTTAAAAGTGCCCACCGGAGTAGCATTATTTAAACCGGTTGAGACGTTGTAGGTCTTGATTATCTCATCGTTACATTTGAGCATCAGGATATTCTGGGATTTATCCGCCAGGACGCTGAATTTTCCGGTCCAGATTTTAAGTTTCCTCCCCGGGTTTATCTTATCCGAAGCAAGGTTATTGATTTTCTTTATCAGGTCTACGGTGGTATTAAACTGCTTGGATATCTTAGTCAGGTTATCCAGCGGCTGGATGATATATTCCTGGCTTAAGCCGGGGACAGCCTGGGAAGAAAGAATAATCTTGATATTGGTCTCATCTAATTTCTTCTGCCAGGCGCCCACATCCTTATTTCCGGAAAAATCATTAATCAGTTTTTGATAGACGGATTTTAGGCCCGTAAAGTCGGACTTCTTTTCCAATTCCACTGCCTCAGCCAAAAGCGGAGCTTCGGTTTCGGTTTTAAACTGAACCTCGTTTTCTAATGCCGTGTCCTTCTTCGTTTGGTTAAATTTAAAAACCGCTGCTGCCGTCAAAGCCGCGATGAAGATTATGCCCGCGATAATAAATATAAGCCTGTTTTTCACTTAAAACCTCCCCTTCTTGCCAATAAAATAAAGACCGCTAAAACATACAAATCAATACAGCGCTATGGTAATCAGGGCTCCGATGACTGAGCCGGTTAAAACCTGAATTGGGGTGTGTCCCAATAGCTCCCTAACTTTACCCTTCTTGATTTTGCCCTGAAAATAAATATCTTCCAGGATTTTATTTAATAATTTCGCCTGCTCCCCGGAAGAACGGCGCACTCCCTGGGCGTCAAACATAGTTACTATGGCAAAAACAAAAGCCAGGGCGAAAACCGGAGAAGAAAAACCCAATTCCAATCCGCTGGAAAGGGCCAAGGCGGTGGCCCCAGCGGAGTGGGATGAAGGCATTCCTCCGGTCCCGATAAGCCAGCTGAAATTAAATTTTTTCTCCCGGATTACCCCTAAAGTAACCTTAATGGCTTGAGTGAATATCCAGGCCGCAATGGTTACCGAAAGGATATGATTCTTCATAAAAAAATTGATGAATGTTTCTCTCATAATAATGGCTTCACCTCGATTTTTACCCGGCCTTTGTAAGTAGGAACACCGTTCTTAATAATAAAACCGGAATTGCCGTTTATGCCTTCCTCATCCCAAGACTGTTTCTCTTCTTTAAACCGCATTGGCTTAAGTTTGTAATTATATCCGGACTTATTCGTCTTGAGCTTAAGCTTAAGCTCAGCAATCGCCTTTTTTAATTCCGAGACTGAATTCAAGCGAGCCTCAAGCTCAATATTTTTACCCAGCAAAGCGTCTAATTTCTCCTGGGTTTGAGCCAGTTCTTCCTTAACCCTGGAATTATGGCTCTCCATAGACTCAATTTCTTTGACTAAAGAAAAAATGTGTTCCTGGAGTTGGGCGTTTTTGGCGTTAAGATTGAGGTTGGCTTCCTTGGTCTCTTTAAGGCTATCGCTAAGGACAGATTTCTCCTCATCCAGCTTTTGGCGCAGTTCGGTTTCCTGCCTGAGATTACCTTCTAAAAATCCCACCTGTATCTTTACTTCCTTAAGCTGAGATTCTATCTTTTTCTTCTCCTGGATGAGATTTATATAGCGCAAGGTAAGAAAAAACCCGCCAAAAACAAAAAAGCATCCTATTATATATATAGTCTTTTTAGGCATAAAATCTTTATCTTCTTGATTCTACGGTATTTTTATGTTAACTTAAATTATAACGCATTCAATCCCTTTTGCAAGGTTTTTCATAAGCGATTAAAATATGCTGTCTAAGGTCTTAAGTTACGGCTTACTTGGCATTGAGGCCTATCCGATTGAGATTGAAGTGGATGTGCGCCAGGGCCTGCCTTCAATAAACTTTGCCGGGTTGCCGGACCAGGCCACCAAAGAAAGCAAAGACCGCATTAAGTGCGCCATCAATAATAGCGGCTTTAAATACCCCGCGGAAAGAATCACCGTAAACCTCGCTCCGGCGGATATTCCTAAAAGCGGCCCGGCCTTTGATCTGGCCATAGCCTTAGGGATATTGGCCTCATCCTCCCAGATAAACCCGGAAAGCCTTTCTGATTTTGCCTTTTTAGGAGAACTTTCTCTGGATGGAAGCATCCGTCCGGTCAAAGGCAGCCTGCCCATAGCCATCACTATGCGCCGGGATAAAAACTCCTGCCGGAAATTAGTTCTCCCGCGGATAAATTGCGCCGAGGCGGGAATTATCCGGGAAATTTCGGCCTTCGGGGTAAAAAATCTAAAAGAAACAGTGCATTTCCTCTCTGAGCAGGATAGCCTGTCCCCAACCAAAATAGATATTCAGGAAGTTATTACCGATTCCGGCTATCCCTTTGATTTTCAAGAGGTAAAAGGCCAGGCCTTAGCCAAAAGGGCGCTGGAAATAGCCGCGGCGGGATCCCACAATGTCCTGATGATTGGGCCTCCGGGAAGCGGTAAAACTATGCTGGCCAAAAGGCTTCCCTCAATATTACCGAACATCAGCTTAGATGAAGCCCTGGAAACCACCACTATCCATTCCAGCCTGGGCCTGGTTCCCAACGGAGTTGGACTGATTGTTAAACGCCCCTTTTACGCGCCCCATCATAGCATCTCGGACGCGGCTATGGTCGGCGGAAGTCAAATTCCCCAGCCGGGGGAAATAAGTTTAGCCCATAACGGGGTATTATTTTTGGATGAACTTCCGGAATTCCGGCGCAATGTCCTGGAGGCACTCAGACAGCCTCTGGAGGAAGGCAAGATTAGGGTATCCCGAATAAATAAATCCTTAAGCTTTCCGGCTAAGTTTATGTTAGTCGCGGCCATGAACCCCTGCCC
>DOMD01000055.1 GCA_003510525.1 Candidatus Omnitrophota bacterium | reverse complement strand
GATAACCGTTCCATACCCCTGGCTTAAGGCATAATCAAAACCTCTCCTTAAGCTGGCGCCTTTACCGAGATTACGGTTATTTCTTATAACCTTTACTTTATATTTAAAGGCGGTCTCGCTGGTTGTGTCCGTTGAGCCGTCGTCAATCACTACCACATCCACAGGCTCACATTTAAGCTGGGTCAAAATATCATCCAAGACATACGCCACATTATAACAGGGAATAACCACGCAAATCTTGTTTACAGAGTTGCGATTGCTCATTTTTTAATTAATCTAACCAAAACTTACGGAACATATACCATTGCTCAGGATATTTTCTCACACAATCTTCTATTTGCCTTAAGTAAATTCCGGTAACCGCGCGGATATCTTTTTCGTAGTCGCCTGAGGGTTCGAATTCCAGCGGCGGGCCAAAAGAAAGACGGATTCTTCCGGAAGGCTCCCGCACGGTAAAACCGGTCACAATCGGGGTTTTATTCCTAAGGTAAAAAACTGCCGGCCCTTTAGGAATTAAACTCGGACGGCCGAAAAAATCCACCACTATTCCCCCTTGAGTAAAATCCCGGTCTCCTAAGATGCAGACTATCTCATTACGGCTAAAGGCCTCCAGGCACTTCTTAACCGCCAC
The DNA here is from genome assembly GCA_003510525.1 of Candidatus Omnitrophota bacterium. GTDB lineage: Bacteria > Omnitrophota > Gorgyraeia > Gygaellales > UBA12090 > UBA12090. The sequence goes on along the minus strand of DOMD01000055.1, from coordinate 3,092 downwards.
CCCCAGAGGTATCACTTTCATATTCCTGGATTCTCTGTTACGGTTAAAAAAATCCTCCGCCTTTTTATGTTTGTGGGTCAGGGTAACCGCGTTCATCGGATAACCCAGAAGCCCCATAGCCATTCCCCCCAACTCCCAATTACCGATATGCGCGCTTAAGATAATCGCTCCCCGGCCCAAGGAAAGCGCCTTATCTATATTCTCTCTTCCTTCAACCACGACATTTTTTTTAAAAAATCCGGGGCTTAACTTCCGGGATTTAAAAAATACGGTTAAATACCGGCCGAAATTTATGAATACGCCTCTGGTATATCTTTCTAAAATCCGGTTATCTATATCCGGAAATATCGCCCTGAGGTTATTTCTCACCGAAGTTCTGTCCGCGGATGAGAGAAGGTATTGAAAGGTTGAGATTATCCTGGCCAGACAATAGTCAAGCTTAAACGGCAGGTAGAGGGTTAAAAATTCTCCTACGCGGTAAAGGATGTAGTTGAACATAACTCCAGGATTAATTTTCCTATATCCAAGCTGGCATAAGGCTTGCTGATTTTAAGCGCCGCTTCGCGCATCGCCTTAAGCATTGAAGGGTTAGAAAGCAGGTCCTGCAGAAATTGCAAAATAAGTTTATCGTCGGTTATCTTAACCGCCGCCCCTTTACTCAGGAAGTAAGTAGTGTTTATCTCCTCCTGTCCGGGGAGGGGCTTAATGATTACCATGGGCAGGCCCTTACAGAAGGCCTCAGCCGTGGTCAGGCCGCCGGCCTTGGTGATAATAATGTTGGCTATCTCCATCAATTCATCAATATTATTAATAAATCCGTAGAGGAATATCTTCTTGGGGTGGGATTTAGCCTTGCGCTCTAATTTGCGGTATAACTTTTTGTTGCTTCCGGCTACCACCGCCAGCTGGGAATTTATCCTCATCTTCTTAAAGGCCGAGACTATCTTATTCAAAGGCCCTAAGCCCTGTCCGCCGCCCATAGCCAGAATAATCGGCCGGTTGGGGTTTAAACCGAATTTCTTGGCTAACTCCTCCTTGTTATGTTTTAGGGAGAATTTTGGGCTGATGGGGATCCCGTAAACCTTGATTCTATCGGAAGGCACCCCCTTGCGGATAAACCTGTCCTTAACCTCTTCGCTGGGGGCAATATAATAATCCACCGTATCGTATATCCAGTAAGAGTGCGGGGCGTAATCGGTCAAAACCCCGACCAGGGGAATAGAACTATTGTATCTTTTCTTAAAATCCGCGGCCATCCCGCAGGGAAAGGCCTGGGAACAGACTACCGCGTCCGGCCTGAACTCATCAAAAAGCCTTTTAAATTTCGGCGAATTGTGCTTATGAATCGCCTCTTTTATTTTTTGGGTGCTTTCGATCACTGAGGGATTATCATATAGATAATCCCAAATGCCGGGGGTGCGCTTGATTACCCCCAGATAAAGGCGGTTGACAATCTTTTCGGTAAAGGGATTGGTGTAATTAAAGGCGTCGAGATTTAATACCTCAACATCGGGACGCAGAATCTTAAGGGCGCTCTCAATGGCGATGGTGGCCTGGTGATGGCCGGAGACCTCCGAGATGTAAAGCAGTAAGACCCGCAATTTTGCCATGCAGTAATAATAGCATAAATGTTATTTTGTGGCAAGCCAAAAGCAAAAACTGACTAATCCAATTTTTTCTTGGCCTTGCCTTCTATGCCGGTCAGGAGCTTCTTAAAAATGAAATGATGAAAAGGCAGGCAGGCATACCAATACAGCTTTCCCAATAAAGACTGGGTATTGTAATAAGCGATTACCGAGAGCTTCCTCTTCAGGCCCTCTTCCTTAATATTAAACTCCAGCCAGGCCCGTCCGGGAATTTTCATTTCGGCCCTCAGAAGCAGGCGTTTATTCTCCTGAATTTCCTCTACCCGAAAAAAATCCACCACATCATTTGTTTTCAGATGGGAATAGCTCTTCCTGCCCCTGATAATACCCACCCCCAAAATAACCCGTTCAATAGTGCCCCTTAGCCTCCATAGCCAATTATAGTAAAACCACCCCCTCCTGCCCCCAATCCTGCAAAAAGAGCGAAAGAGCTTGTCCGCCTCTTTTTCCGTGACTAAAGAGTAGCTGACGCGGTAAGTAACCGGTTTTTTGACTTCGTATAGCTTTAAGGCCAGATCGTAATAAGGATGATAGGCGTCGGACCAACGGGTAGAAACCCGGTCTTGTTCTTCGCGGGAAAGGGCGCGCACAATCTGCTCTTGGTAAGAAAGGGGTTCAAATTTGAGGTAATCCTTAATAGAGTTATCATAACAGATAACCTCATTTTTTAACCCCTCCATAAGACAACGGCTGATGCTGTGGGGAACCGGGGTAAGCAGGCTGGCAAAATAGGCGTAGACTTTAAGTGGAATAAAAGGAAAATCAAAAAAGATGGTCTTTTTTCTGAGCAGACGCGTAAAGACTCTAAGCATTTCTTCATAGGTTAAAACATCTTTACCTCCGATGTCAAAACTTCTCCCCCGGGTCTGNNATCTCATAAGAGGCGCTTCCTGAGCCGATAATTACCGCCGCCCTGAACGCCGTAACCGGAACATTGCCCTGCTTAAGTTCTCTGGCTACTTCCGCGCGGCTGCGCAAGTGCGAAGATAGCCGGCTGCGCACATCACCCAGGCCGCCAAGATAGATGATTCTCTTAACCCCCTGCTCCTGGGCAGCCTCGCGGAAATTACCAGCGGCTGATATGTCCGCCTTTTTAAATTCTTTCGGCCCCAGATGCAGGGAGTGAATTAAATAATAAGCGGTGTCAATACCGGAAAGGGCCGAGCGCATCTCCTCTTTATTTAAGGCATCGGTCCGGACTATCTCTGCCTCTGGCCAGATATTTTTGTAGGTTAAAGGATCCCCCCTAACCGCGGCCCTTACTTTATAGCCCCGGTGCAAAAGTTCAGGGACCAATCTCCCGCCGATATAACCGGAAGCCCCGCTGACTAAGATTATTCCGATATCCGGTAAAGGCGCTGAAGGCAAATCATCGCAGAACATATCACTGAGTTGCGCCTGTTTATCTATCCGCATAGCTATCCGCCTTAGGGCAATAGGGGTCAG
>DOMD01000106.1 GCA_003510525.1 Candidatus Omnitrophota bacterium | reverse complement strand
TCTTTGGCGTAAACAATGGCTTCCGCGCTGATATCCAGGCCAATAACTTCCTTGGCAATATCGGCAAGATACCCTGATCCGTATCCTACCCCGCAGGCGGCATCCAGAATAACCATACCTCTACAAAACCGCGCGGCGAATTCATAACGTTTCAGATGCGAGGCCAGAGGCCCACCGAATGTTTCCAGCGGTTTGATACGCTGCGGATAATCCTGCCGCTTAGCCAAACCCGATGCCGCCTTAATACCCCGGATCTTGCGTACCAGTCCAGGAAATAAGAGGACTGCCCACAGATTAAATCCGAGATTTAACCGCGGCAAGACAGGTAGATTTAAACTCAGCGCCCGGAGAATATATCCGCGGATTTTCTCCGTATCCATCGCGATATAGTAAGCGTTGGCCAGGTGTAGATAAAAGTTATACCGCGCGCGCTCGCGTGATGCGGGATCATCAAGCGAATCCAGGATACCGAGGTGTTTCAACGACACGCTGATGCGACCCCGGGTAAACTCATCCTGCGTTGAGTGCGCCGCGTGTATCCTGATTCTAACCAACGGCTCGGGAATAACGCCTATCTCGTATTTCAAGGCTAAACGCAAATAAATATCCCAGTCTTCAAAGGTCTCCATTGAAGGATCAAATAATCCGACCTTACTAAGACAATGCCTTCTCATTACTACGGAAGAAGTAAACATCAAGCACACCCGGCTCATCGCCTCATAGACATATCCCGACCGCAGCGCTCTACGATACAATCTTAGGTGTTTTTTGGTCTCTTTTTTTAACGGCTGTCCGCGCTCATCCATCAGTTCGGTAAATGTGTGCGCCAGAGCGCAGGCCGGATGAGAATCCAAAAAGGCAACCTGACTTTCAAGCTTACCGGGAAGCCATATATCATCATCGTCAAGGAAGGCGGCATATTCTCCCCTAGATAGCCTGATCCCGTTGTTTCGGGCGACTGACCTGCCTTTATTCTTCTGATAAATATAATAAATAGAAGAGCCGTATCTCTTTAGCAATTTATAAGTATCATCCCGGGAGCCGTCATCAACCACAATAATCTCAGCATCCCTAAAATTCTGCGCCAGGACGCTCTCAATAGCCGCGCAGACAAAGCGGCCGCGGTTATAAGTAGTAATAATAACGCTTACCTTGGGCATTTCCATGCTTAATACGCTATACAGCTACCTCACCGGAGCCTTAATGGATACGGCAATTTTATTCCGATAATACCTCAACTGACGCCTGGAAAGTCCGTGAGGGACAAAGCTGATCCGGTCATTCCAGTAAGTGGCCGGATTCTCATTAATTATCCTGCCGTATTTAGGGCAGTCTTCACGAAAGGCTGTTCCGGCAAAAGGCTGAGCATAAGACACCCACCCATTAAGGCACAGCTCTCTTGCTAATGCCAGAGTAGCCTTAAGCGAATCCTCGGTTTCCAGGATATTGCCGACCATGAACATAACATTTATTCGCAAACCGGATTTTTTGATAACCTCTATGGTCTTTCTTATCTGGGCCACAGTCTGATGTTTATTCATCGCTTGTAATACCTCATCGCATCCGGATTCCACACCCAGGCTTACCCCGCTAAAACCCGAGGCCTTCATCTCCTCATATAATTCCAGGTCATCAATTCCGGAATGGGTAAAACAGCCTATCGTGACCTTAAGCCCCCTCTTCCTTATTTCGCCGCAGATCTCTATAGCCCTGTTTTTGTTGATAGTGAAGACATCATCCCCGATAAAAACCCCCGTCACCCCGAATGACTTATTCATCATCTCTATCAAATCGCAGACATAAGGTGCCGAATGATACCTTATCCTTTCCGGGCGGTATTTCCTGTCCAGGCAGAAACTGCAGGCATACGGACAGCCGCGGGAAGTCATTATCGTGAAATTAGATTTGTTCACATAGAGCCGTTTCATTAATTCTTCATCCGGAAGCGGTATATCATCCAGGCTTAAGAGCGGCCGCGGTTCATAAATCTTGGCCCCTGGGCCGTTCTGAAGAAAACCTAAAAGGCTTTGCTCGGCCTCTCCCTTAAACACGTAATCCCCAATCTTAAGCCCCTCATCGGGATAAATGCTGTAATGCAATCCTCCCAGTATAATGTTTTTATTCATTTTCTTCAGATGTCCGCACAAGAAGGCCGCGTCTTGCGACTGGCAGGTCATCGCGCTTACGCCCACATAGGCAATATCCCTGCCTCTTATCTCCCGCGTAATCCTGCGCAGGGAATATCCGCCCTCTTTCCTATCGGCGATTAACAACTTATAGCCGCGTTTTTTTAAATAAGAAGCGATACTTACAATTCCCCAGGGGATACACCTAAAGCCGTCGTCCCGGCCGTAGGCCCTGATTAAATATATTTCTGGATTCATTTCCGGAATCTTGCCGATAGCCCTTTATAGACGCGCGTCTTCTTCAGCGCTTCTCTTATTTCATCAATTCTATACCTCGTCTTTGAATACACACCGGAAGAAGCGACACATTCCTTGATTTCGCGCAATAACATGTCAAATTCCACATTAATCTTTTCCTCAAAATCAAACGAATCCTCCCAAAAGAGGTACTGCGCGCGGTCTTCCTGCTTTATATGCCTGCCGTAACTGACCGGAAAATGATATTTCCAAAGGCTGTGAATAA
>DOMD01000193.1 GCA_003510525.1 Candidatus Omnitrophota bacterium | reverse complement strand
GGTTGAGGTTTGACCCCGTTAGTTGAAATTTATTTCTCATTAAAATGCATAAAAAAATCAAGCCAGTGAAAAACCAGGCCTATATTACTATCTTCTGCTTTTTGTAGAGTATTAACCTCTAACTTCTCTAAATGATTTATAATAATAGCTTTATATTTTCCATTATTCTCTTTATCTAAAATCTGAACTCTCTCTCCTAGAGCATTTGCAAGAACTTCATCCTCCGAAATAAGTTCTTGAATAATTATTAAGCTTGACATAATTTCTTCAGGACAAGATGTTTCTAAAAGAATGGTATTTATTTTTTCCTGAGCTTGCCTATCACGATCGGCAATTTCTCCTACAGTATTTTTTTCAACATTAAAAGATTTACTACGATCAACATTTATTTCATTTTCCACAACATTTTCTTTAATGCTAAATTCCTGAGATCTATCTATATTAATTTTCCCTTTAGATTTTTCTTCCGCTTTGAATATTTTCATTTTTCTGAATTCCACGCCTTCAGAATCGTTTACATTAACATTACCAAGAACATTTATTCCATTTACATGTACATGATCTGTTGAGATAGTCATGTCAGCAGCAAGGGTATATCTACTTGCAAAATTTTTGATTGGCCTGTCTTGTGGGTTTTCTTTAAATGCAGTAAGCGATTTCGAAGCATTATTGGGTTGTAAAATAATATTTTGTGTGATTTTATCTCCAGCAACTACATCTCCACCAACAGTTGAACTTTTAATTTGATTTTTTGTAGGTTTTACCTCTTCTTGCGTAGGCCTATTCTTTTCTTGAGCTTTTAGATTAAAACCATGTGGTATTGCGTAGAGAGAAAATGCGCCAGCCACTACTCCTAATATAATCCAAATATTTGCATTCATTTTTATTATTTTTCTCCTATAAGCATAAATATTTTTGGGGTCAAACCTCAACAATAGAAACTAAATTCTAAGGTTGAGGTTTGACCCCGCCTGCCATTTTAACTTCTTAAATTTCAACATTAACTTTTTTACATTGTCTATCCTAAGAAATCTTCTCTTGATAAATGTTTCTTCGAAGTTGTAGCGGCGAGTATCGCGGAAAAATAAAGCGGAAGCGCCTAAGCGTCAACAATGGCTAGGCACTTCGCTCGCTGCCTCGCTTACCGCTCGGCTACGCTCACTCTAGTGCCGTTAAAATTTTCCTTGTCGGAAAATTTTAACGGAGAGGGTGAGATTCGAACTCACGGTGGAGTTGCCCCCACAACAGTTTTCAAGACTGCCGCTTTCAACCNNATAGACCGGGATATCTGGTAAGAACTGTTGAAGAAGGTCAGGAAAGAAAAATTCTCAAAGGCCAGGTTAAAAAACAGGGCTAAAAGTAAAGCGTCCAGGATATAAATCCAGGAAAAGCCAAAGATATAATTTGATCTAAGCTTATCTCCCGCTTTGGAGCGCAGGGTTTTGGCGGAAAATACCAGGTGTAAGGCCAGGCTGAAACCGATACCGAATATAAAAAGGGTGAGAAATTCCCGCGTATCAGCCATCTTGGCCATAATCAAATAGGCCAGACAAAGCAAGATGGTATAAATAGGCAGGACAAAAGGGGCGATTTTAACTAAGGGCGAGAAAAAGCGAAACATAAACTCTAAAATCCGCTGGCCTTTCTTAAAAAATACCGCCGGCTCCCAGATAAAAAAATAGGTCAGGATAAAACCGACTATACCCCAGATAAAAGGGCCATTGACCTGCGGCTCCAGCTTAAGTAATTCCCCGGAGAAACAAATAGTAACCGCGTAGACCGCGGGCAATAGGCATATCCCGAATAAAAGCTTAAGTAAAACCAGGAGATATTCCTGTAATTTGCCTTTGGAAGGCACCTTGATGTCGCTAAACAGCCTATCGGCTGATTCTTTCTTTTCCATTGAAATAGGGCCTTAAGACTTCGGGGATTAAGACTGTGCCGTCGGGCTGTTGATAATTTTCTAAGATGGCGATCATTGTCCGGGCCAAGGCTACCCCCGAGCCGTTTAAGGTATGCAGGTAATCTGTTTTTTTATCAGCCTGGCGGCGGTATTTTATATTGGCCCGCCGGGCCTGAAAAGCTTCAAAATTGGAACAGCTGGAGACCTCCAGCCATTTATCCATCCCCGAGGCGTAGGCCTCAATGTCGTAGCACTTACTGGCGGCAAAACTGATATCCCCGGTAGACAACATCAGCACCCGGTAAGGCAGGCCTAAAAGCTGTAACACGGTTTCGGCGTTATTCAGCAATTTCTCCAATTCATCGTAAGAACTTTCCGGCTTAACGAATTTCACCAGCTCAACTTTATCAAATTGATGCACCCGCATCAAGCCCTTGGTGTCTTTGCCGTAAGAACCGGCCTCCCTCCTAAAACAGGCGGTATAGGCAGTGTAATAAATCGGCAGGTCATTCTCATTAAGAATTTCATCGCGGAAGATGTTGGTCAGGGGAACCTCAGCAGTGGGAACCAAAAATAAATCGTCATCCTTGAGCCGGTACATATCCTCTTCCATCTTGGGCAGTTGTCCGGTGCCGGTCATTGAGGCCCGGTTAACCANNGAAGCGGTGAGTTTGGCTGCCCGGGTAAAATCAATAATATCCAGATGCTCGGCCAGCTCAATGTGGCTTCGGGCGGCATTAGCTATTCTTTTGGGTTCGCCCCAGGAGCGGACGATCTTATTGGCGCCGGCATCGCCCGCCGGAATGGATGCATGCGGAATATTGGGAATATTTAAAAGTATCCGGCTTAATTGAGGTTCATGATCCTTCAGCTCTTTTTCCAGAGAATCAATGCGAACCGCGATATCCTTCATTGAGGCGATTTTTTCTTTGGGGTCTTGCTTCTCTTTTAAAAGCTTAGAGATTTCATCATTAGCCAGGTTCTTTTTAGCCCTGAGGTCTTCAAGCTCCAATAAAACCTTTCGGCGCTTATCATCAAGCTCAATCAGGCCGTCTATCTCTAATTTAGAATTACGCTTACGCAAGGCGTCCTTAACCAAATCCAAATTTTCCCGAATAAATTTTAGCTCTAACATAGTTTTACCCCTTCACCACTCCGACTGGCCGTCCTTCGACTGGTTCGACTTCGCTCACCACAAGTCGCTCAGGACTCCCTAACCCTTGACAACTCCTATCGGTCGCATCCGGCAAACCTTCTTAGAAATTCCCGCCCCCTCAACCACATCAACCACCTGATTAATATCTTTATAAGCCAGCGGTGCCTCCTCAACAATTGTCCCCCGGCCGGAGGCCATTACATAGATGCCTTTGGCTTTAAGCTCGCTGATTATTTTATTGGCATCAAAGGCCTTGGCCGCGGCAGTGCGGGATTTTACCCGGCCCGCGCCGTGACAGGTGGAATAAAAGGTCTCCGCCGCCTTTTCGGTGCCGACAAGTAAATACGAATTCCTGCCCATATCTCCGGGAATGATTACCGGCTGACCGGTTTTCCGGTATTTAAGGGGAAGCTCGGGGTGGCCGGGAGGAAAGGCCCGGGTCGCGCCTTTACGATGCACGCAGAGAAGTTTTTCCTGGCCGCGGACTTTATGCCTTTCCAATTTGGCGATATTGTGGGCCACATCGTAGATTAAATCCATCCCCATCTTTTGCCAGGACATATTGAACACCTTTTCAAAGGCCTGACGGGCTAAATGCATCAAACACTGGCGGTTATTCCAGGCGTAATTGGCCGCGGCCCGCATCGCCCCCAGGTAGCGCTTGGCCTCAGGTGAATTTACCGGGGCGCAGGCCAGCTGTCTATCCGGGATGTTAATTCCATATTTTCCCGGACAAGAAAGCATGCTCTTTACATAATCATCACAGACTTGATAACCAAAACCCCGGGAGCCGGAATGAATCATCAAGGTAACCTGGCCTTCTTCCAAACCAAAGGCATCCGCCGTATCCGCGTCGTAAATCTGGTCAATAACCTGCACCTCTAAAAAATGATTTCCGCTTCCCAGAGTCCCGGATTGGGCCTTGCCCCGTTCATACGCCCTTTCTGAAACCGCGTCCGGGTCAGCCCCCGCGATCGCCCCGTTTTCTTCAGTCGCTTCCAGGTCTTCAGCCGTGCCGTAACCTTTAGACACCGCCCAGCCTGAGCCTTTAAGCATTATCTGTTTTTCNNATTAAAAAGCTTTACCGTCAGCTCTTCAATTTTATCTCTTATCTGGTCATATTTAAAGTTAGAGCGCACGAGACGCACTCCACAATTTATGTCAAAACCCACTCCCCCAGGCGAAACCACACCGCTATTTTCCGGGTCAGTAGCGGCTACACCGCCGATAGGGAAACCATACCCCCAATGAATATCCGGCATAGCCAAAGAGGCATTGACGATTCCCGGTAAAAAGGCCACATTAGCCACCTGATCCAAGGCCTTATCTTTACGGATGTCGCTTAGGAGCTTCTCATCAGCGTAAATAATGCCGTCTACCCGCATTCCGGCCCGCGCGCTCTTAGGGAGCCTCCAGCGGTAATCGTCTATTTTCTCTAGTTGCTCCCAAATCTCCGGCATATTTTTATTTTCTTATATTGCGTGGTTCCCTGCCTACCGGCAGGCAGGCACGTAATTCAGCGGTTTCAAACATCAAATATCACTTTCGCTTCATAGCCTTCCGGGGTTTTCCTGAATTCCAGCTCGTGATAAGTAACCGCCTTGATCTCGGTTTTTATCTCATCAGCAGGCTTATCGCCCCAGCATAAAGCCCGAATCGCCTTTGGGCTGAGTTCCTGGACAGAAAATTCCTTAAACACAATCCCGCGGACACTATACTGATAAAGCAGTTCCCCCAGCCACCCGACAAGAAGCTCATCATAACCTTCCGCTTCCTGTTTAATTTCTATCTGAATTTTAGGTTTTATCCGGTGAGTATCGGTGATTATATCAAACATCGCGCCGGCGGCATCCACAAAAATCTTTTCAGCCGTGTCCGCGCGTATAGTAATTCCGATGTCGGCGGTATGGTCAAAGAGTTGATAAGGAGACATAAGACGGAATTATTTCCAAGGCTCTTACGCCGATATCCGTGGTATGTTAAATAATTCCCGCATCTAATATTGAAGAGAGAAAATAAAAAATGAGCCGCGGAGGATTCGAACCTCCCACCCGTTGCTTAAGAGGCAACTGCTCTA
>DOMD01000194.1 GCA_003510525.1 Candidatus Omnitrophota bacterium | reverse complement strand
ACGCGGTATTTTTGATCTGTTCGGCGGCAATCTTGGAAGCAAAACGCGATAACCCCGTAAAAATTAACATTAGGTGGCTTTCCAACAGGTTAATTCTTTCTCTGTTTAACGTTATGGGGTCTATTTTGAAATTATGGTCACTGCGGAAAGTTATCTTGTTAAGTCCGCCACAAGCAACCGCAATCTGATCCTGCGAACCCACGTTTTCCCTAAGAATATCCCTCTCAACATGAATGGCCTGCTTTGCCAATTCATTTTTAGATATNNTCCTTGCAAGGCATATAAGGAATTAAGCATACCGACGGTAAATGCGGAGCTTGAGCCTAATCCGGAGCGGGCAGGCAGATCTCCGTCATGATGTATCTCTACCCCCCGTTCAAACTTAAATAATTTCAGTAAAGCTTTCACTACAGGATGTTGTATCTCGTTAATTCGCTTTACATTCTCTATCCTGGAATAAACGATCCGATGTTTATGTTCAAAAAACGGCGGCAAATAGCGGACACTGATATAACAATACTTATCAATGGTAGCAGACAATACTGCTCCGGTATTTTCCTTATACCAAACAGGGTAATCCGTCCCTCCTCCAAAGAATGAAATCCTAAACGGCGTTTTGCTTATAATCATCGGAAAACCTCCTTAAGCATTGTCTTCTAACAGCCTTCTTTTAAGCTTAACTTTAGTCATCTCCTGGATATGCCTTTTAACTTTACTGCCGAATTTTTGTTCCAGCATATTCAGATATTTCTCATTCTCAAAATACCTATGAAAAGCATTATCTCTAAATGCCAAGACTTCTTTAGCGTTCATGTGTTTTGTCGGTAAAGGCAGCGCATCATATGAATGCTGTGAAAAAGCATGCCACTCTCCCGGGAGTTTCCATNNCAAGGGCCATATCCAGAGTCTCCTGCATACTTTCCCGCGTATCATCAGGAAGGCCGAAAATAAAATTACCGATAACCCTTATCCCGAAATCCTGGATATCTCGCACCGTCGACTTGATATCCCTGGTCTTCATTCTTTTAACCGCGCCATCCCGGACTACTGGATTTGCCGACTCAATACCCAAGGCCAGCCAATTAATACCGGACTTTTTCATTTTATCCAGATTTTTTAAGTTTACCGTATCAACCCGGGCGTATGCCCAGATATTCAAGCCAAAGTCCTTCTTTAGCAAGCCTTCAACAATATTCATATAATGCCGTTCATCTAAAATAAACAATTCATCGGCAATTTTTAGGTTTTTTACTTTATGCCGTGTTACCAAAAGCTCTATCTCTTTTACCACCAGCTCAGGACTCCTATACCTTATGCCCGGTTTGCCAAAAGGCGCATTAATACAACAAAAAACGCAGGAATACGGACACCCAAGGCTGGTATAAATTGCGGCGTACGGCATACGGTTTTCAATATCCTCAAAACAATGCCAATTGTGCGCGCGATATTTTTCCATTGGAAGTAAATCCCATGCCGCGACTGGCGCAAGGGAATCCAGATTTTTGATAAGTGGCGCACGTGGGTTATTTTTTACCGCCCCATCCTTAAAATACCAGAGCCCGGATACGCGGGAATAATCATCTTTGCCATTCTTTAATACCTCTAATAAACCCTTTAGCGTATAAGGCCCTTCGCCTTCAATAACAAAATCCACTCCCTCTCCCTCTAATGTCTTCTTAGGCAGGCTGGAAGGATGCAAGCCTCCGATAGCGACCCTATAAGGAGTATTTTCTTTAACCGCCCGGCAGATTTTTCCGGCTATAGCCATATTCTGCGTAGACGCGGATGGCTGCGAACCATAAACTATCACAACTGATAACACCGGATTTGCTTCCATAATTATTGCCGCGGTTTCTTCAGGAGAAATATTCAAAGCATTTGAATCTATAACTTTAACGCTGAAGCCTTCGCTCCTTAAATATGCCGCTATTACCGCCAGCCAAAAAGGAGGCTCAATAGCAGAGAAATCCTTTCCTAAATCTTGGTAAACCTGCCTGCGGTCACCGGGATTTATTAAAACTATATCGGTTTTTGTCTTCACCTGTCTGCCTTCAATATCTGCATGATATTTTTTATAATACATTCCTGGCTTAAGCCGGCCAAACTATGCAAATATTCACGATTACCAATATTAAAAAGATAGGCATCCTTAAAACCCATCCGCGTTAATTTTATCTTCAGGGACTTGCTTTCAATTATTTCCGATCACAGGCTATCCAGACCGCCCTTATTAATAAAAGCTTCCTCAATCGTAATAACGTGGCGGTATTGGCTTAAGAATTTAAGCAGCCTTCTTTCATTCAACGGTTTTATTAAAAAAACGTCAATTACGCCGATATCTACGCCTTTTTTTGCCAAGGATTCCGCTACATTCACAGCCTTATGCGTCATGTATCCAGTAGATACCAAACACACCTTTTTACCCTTCTTTACTTCACTGAAACCGTCTTTGAAACTTATGCTTTCTCCAGTATTATAAATAACGGGCAACGGTTTTCCATCAAAACGCAAATATTTAGGCCCGTTGTTTTTAATAGAATAGCCTACGAACTCTTTAGCTACAACCGAGTCACTGGGAGAAAATAGCGTAAAATTCGGTAATGCCCTCATTAAAATAATATCCTCGAGGGCATGATGAGTCGGTCCGGATACGTCATAGCTTAACCCGGCGCCAACTCCTATTAAATTAACGTTGAGTTTTTTTAACTGGGATTGCAGGGAAAGATTCACCCTTATCTGCTCGTAAGCGCGCATAGCTAAAAACGGCGCGATGGCATAGGCATAAACAATAAAGCCCTCCAGGGCTAAACCAGTTGATATATTAATCAAATTCTGCTCGGCAATCCCCACATTGATAAACCTATCTTTAAATTCTTGGCGCAACTTATCCAGCTTAGGAGATCCAAAATCAGCGGACAAGAAAAAAATGCGTTCATCCGCATGCATACGTTTATGCAATTCTTCTATGAAAACATCTCTAATCATATTCATCGTTTTACTCATAAGTTTGCCACATACCTGAGCGCTATACGGTATTTCTGCACCAAAGAAACCCTCACTGCGTAAAGCTTCATCATCCTATCTGCATAGAATATCTCATATAAAAACCTCAATAAAAACTGAGGGCATGAAAACATAATTTTACGGATAATTCGCTTATAAAACAAAAAAGGCATATTTACGAATATCGGAAACAAGCACATGATCTTCTGGACTTGTTTATTTTCCTCCGGAGTTATATCCATAACTGACTCGCTAAAGAAATCTTTAGGCAACCGCGCATTCTTTTCGGGGTTATAATAGCCATGCTCAATAGCATATTTTGTCAACGCCAACCCTGGAAAAGGAACAAAAATATTCGCCAAGCCTAATGACGGCTTGGCCTTTATATTTAATTCCAGGGTTTCCAGCATCTGATCCGGCTTTTCACCCGGCAAGCCAATAATATTTCCGATCCGATAAGGTATTTTATACTTCGTCAACAGGCGCGCAGCTTCCAATGCCTGTTCTGAACTCATACTTCGCTTAAGCACGGCATTCCTTAAGAATTCATTTCCGGATTCAATGCTCCAGTTCACGCCGATACAATTACTCTCGCTTAAACCCTTAGCAATTTCCTCATCAACTAAATTAGCCCGTATATTACAGGTATAACTAAGGTTAAACTCCTTCGGAAACCTACGAGAAAAATCTAAAAACCATTTCTTATCAATAATAAATGTATCGTCATTAAAAACGACATTCTTCAAAGGATATTTATTTTTAACGGTACGGATTTCTTCCAACAGGTAGCCGATATTTTTTTTGCGTACCGTTTGGCCGCATCCCTTAAAAAGCTCTTTAAAAGTATGATTAAAACAATAAGCGCAGTCATACGGGCATCCTCTCCCGGATAAAAATTGCTTTGAAGGCATATCCCGCAAAAGCGCATCAACTTTATAAACTACGTCCCTGTCCGGGAACGGAAGCTTATCTAAATCCGCGAATTGATAAAACTCAGACGGCACAGAATCATCCTTAAAAAAGATGTTTTTCTCTCCCTGTAATCCGGAATTTATAAAATTTACCAGGGCAATTTCTCCTTCTCCAATACAAGCAGCATCAATAGATGTTTTCTTAATAAACTCCCTGTCAAATGTCGGCCCCGGGCCTNNGTAACCGCCGCATCAAATTCGGCGAAAAGCGGCAATGCTGCGGAAAATGACGAATATAATAATAGATCCGGCTTAATTCCGGCTATCCTGCGCAACGCCTTTTTCAAGCTCTTCTCCGTAATAAAATCTACTTCTATATTATGCGCTTTCATAGCCGCGGATAAAGAATAGATGCCGTGCTGATCATAAAAATTCCTGAATAAATCAATGAATAAAACCCCGGGCATAGCCATTACTCCATACCTAAAATTATTTCATCAATCTCACGGCTGCTAAGGTTCCGTATATGGCACAATGGGTC
>DOMD01000062.1:6086-13455 GCA_003510525.1 Candidatus Omnitrophota bacterium | reverse complement strand
TGTTTCAGTGGGTAGAACCGGAGTGATCACTCCGGTGGCGGATTTAGAGCCGGTTGAATGTTCGGGAGTTACTATTCAACGCGCCACTTTGCATAATTTTGACGAGATTGAGCGGCTGGGTATAAAAATCGGCGACCGGGTGGTTTTAGAGCGGGCGGGCGAGGTTATCCCTAAAATCATAAAGGTAGTTGATTCAGTCCGCAGTGGCAAGGAAAAGGTTTTTAATATCCCCAGGAATTGCCCGGCCTGTAATTCGGAAATTGTAAAAGAAAAAGAGGAAGAGGTTGCCTATCGCTGTGTTAATCCATGGTGTCCGGCCCAGATGGAAAAAGGGCTGACCCATTTTGCCGGTCGAAGCTGTATGGATATTGAGGGCTTGGGAGAAGCAATAGTCCGGCAGTTAATTGAAAAAGAATTAGTCCGGGATTTTGCCGATGTGTATTATTTGAAGAAAGAACAGCTTTTAAAATTAGAGTTTTTCAAAGATAAAAAAGCCGATAATTTACTTTTGGCTATTAAAAAAAGCAAAACCCGCCCTTTAGATAGGCTTATCTATGGATTGGGAATTCGCCATGTAGGTGAGAAGGCGGCTTATGTCTTGGCTCAAAGGTTTAAAAGTTTAGACAAGATAGCCTTATTAGAAAAAGAGGATTTAGACGCTGTCTATGAGGTTGGGCCGGCCATATCCGGCTCTCTCACGGCTTTTTTTACCCAGGAGCCGGTAAAAAAGTTGATTAAAAAATTAAAGGAAGCCGGGGTTAATATTAAGGAAGATGAGGAAGGGTTACTGTATATGCCTTTAGCCGGCAAGACGCTTGTCTTTACCGGAGGGCTTGAGTTTTTAAGCCGCCGCCAGGCTGAAGATTTAGCGCGTAAGGCCGGGGGAAGTCCTGCCTCAGCCGTAAGTAAAAATACCGATTTTTTGGTGGCCGGAAAAAATCCCGGCTCAAAATATGACCAGGCGCTTAAATTAGGGGTAAAGATTATTACAGAAAAAGAATTCTCCCGCTTAATTATTCCTTTATAAAAGAGGCGGGNNAAGAAATTCAGACGTAGGCCTAAAGAAGAAAAGAGGGAAGAGCCGATAATCCAGCCGCAGAGTTACCCGGATGTTGCCTTAAATAAGGATGAATTATACCGGGATTATTTTCTTTTTTGGGAGAGCTGGGCGGATGAGCTGGTATCTTTTTTAAAGGATAATGCCAATACTAAAAAACAAAAGGAATGTATCCAGCAGGCAATGGATAATCTGGTTAAGATGCAATCGCTTTTAAATGAAGAAAAGGCCGGGTTTCTGGATAAGTTTGTGATAGAGCTGACCACGGTTAAAAATGTGTTATTCCAGAGTTATCTTAACAGCGCGGATTTCTCCTATTTAAAAAACAAGATAGAGAGAATCAAGGCCAAGGTGCATCGGGATTTCGTTTTTTCTAAGATTAAAAAGGACTTAAGGTAATGCGCCTTGACGCTCTTTCAGTAGGAGAACTGCAGGTGAACTGTTATATCCTCTCCAGCTCTCAAACCAGAAATGCCGTTATCATTGACCCGGGGGACGATTACCCGAAGATAAAATCTTTCTTAGGACTGCATAAGCTCAGCCCTAAATTTATCGTGCATACCCACGGCCATATTGATCACATCCAGGCGGATGATGAATTCGGCCTCGCGGTCTACGCGCATACATTGGATGTGGAGCTTTTAAAAAACCCGGATAAGAATCTCTCTAATTTCTTAAGCTTTCCCTTTAAGGTGAATTCTCCGGTTAAGCCTTTAGAGGACGGCGAGAACATTACCCTGGATGACATATCCTTGGAGGTGATACATACCCCGGGGCATACCCCCGGAGGGATATGCCTAAAAGCCGGGAATGTTGTCTTTACCGGTGATACCCTGTTTGCCGGAAGCGTCGGCAGGACTGATTTTCCCGGGGCCTCAAGCAAGCAGTTGATTAAATCAATCAAAGATAGATTATTGACTCTTCCGGATGAGACTTTGGTGTATCCCGGCCACGGCCCCTCTTCAAGTATAGGAGAGGAAAAAAGAGATAATCCTTTCTTAAAATGAGAAGGGGGATTTTTAGGTGACCAATGCGAGAATTAGTTGAGAGTTTTCTTAATTATCTTTCGGTGGAGAGGTCTTTAAGCAAGAATACCATACTCTCTTACCGCCGGGATTTAGAGAAATACATACACTACCTTAAGGATTCCAATATAAATTCTTTATCCCAAACTGCCCGAAAAAATATCAGCGATTTTATGTTTGGCCTTAAAGACGGAGGCTTATCCGCGGTATCCATTGCCCGGAATCTGGTAGCCATTAAGGTGTTGTATCGTTTCCTGGTGCGCGAGAGAATCTTAACCACGGACCCTTCCAGCCTTTTAGATTCGCCGAAATTATGGAAGAAGATACCCGATGTTCTCTCAGGGCTTGAGGTGGAAGCTTTGCTTGAGGCCCCTGATCTTAAGACCGCGCGCGGCCTGAGGGATAAAGCGATTCTGGAGCTGATGTATGCCACGGGACTGCGGGTTTCCGAAGCGGTTAATCTTAAGACGCAGGATGTAAACTTCGATGTGGGTTTTTTGCGCTGTATAGGTAAAGGCTCTAAGGAAAGAATAGTGCCTTTAGGAAAAAAGTCTCTCTACGCTATAAAAAAGTATTTAGAGGACGCGCGGCCAAAATTAGTTCGGTCAGGCCGCGAGGATGCATTTTTATTCTTGAGCCGTTTGGGTAAAAAGATATCCCGGCAGTCTTTTTGGAAACTGGTAAAATATTATGCCGAAAGCGCCCGGATAAAAAAGAATATCCGGCCGCATACTCTTCGCCATTCTTTTGCTACCCATCTTTTAGAAAGAGGGGCGGATTTAAGGAGCGTGCAGGAAATGCTTGGCCATGCCGATATCTCCACTACTCAAATTTATACTCATATTGACAAGAATCGGCTCAAGACGATTCACAAAAATTTTCATCCCCGCCCATAATTAAACAGAATGGAAAATTTAGCCGATAAGCTTAACCGGGAACCACCGGAGGTCCTGCGGAGCCTAAAACTTATAGGTGCTATTGCCGGAGAATTCGGTTATCCGGTGTATGCCGTGGGAGGTTTTGTGCGGGATATTATCCTGGGGGTTGAAGACTTTGACTTAGATATAGTGGTGGAAGGAGACGGGATAAATTTCACCCGGGAGTTAAGCCGTAAGTTGAATGTTGGTTGGACCGCGCATACGAGGTTTAAAACGGCAACGATACATATCCCCGGCGAAGTGAAAATAAAATTAGATGTGGCTACCGCCAGGCAAGAGATTTATGATTCACCCGCGGCGCTTCCCAGGGTGAGCTTCGGGAGCATAAAAGATGATTTGAGAAGGCGGGATTTTACCGTTAATGCCATGGCGCTGGATATATCCCGGGATAACTTTGGCAGGCTGGTGGATTTTTTTAACGGCCGAGGAGACCTGCGTGATAAAGTTCTCAGGGTAATGCATAACTTAAGTTTTATTGACGACCCTACCCGGATATTGAGGGCGGTGCGTTTTGAGCAGAGGTTTGGCTTCAGGATTGAGCCGTTTGCCTTAAGGCTGATCAAGGAATCGCTTGCCCAAGGAATGTTGGAGAGGGTGCACAAACACCGCCTGCGCGATGAGCTTATTTTGATCCTTAAAGAGCCGTCTCCGGTTAAATCATTAAGGCGGATAGCTAAATTGCGAGGTTTTAGATTTATTCATTCCAGCTTAAACATTGATCAGAAAACTTTTGCTTTGTTGAAGCGGGTAGATGAGCTTTATAAATGGTTCGCGGAGAATTTTGTCCATAAGCATAAACATAAGGTTGAGAAATGGCTTCTTTATCTTATTGTGTTGCTAGAGAATTTAAGTGTGCCGGAGCTCAAGAAAACCCTGCATAGTTTTGCTTTTCATAAAAATGATATTCAGAAAGTTATTTCTTTTAAAAAAGATACCGCTAAAGTTATATCTAAGTTAAAAAAGGAAATTCCAGCCAGTGGTATCCATAAAATTCTTTTCCCTTTAAGTTATGAAGTCGTCCTGCTGATGCTTTTAAAGGCCAAGGATGTCCAGATTAAAAGAAAGATTCAAGATTTTCTGCGCGCATACAGCGGCACTCAAATCCATCTGCGGGGCGATGAGCTTAAGGAATTAGGCCTAAGGCCGGGCCCGGATTTTAAATTGATTTTGAAGGAGCTTCTGGACGCCAAATTAGACGGAAAATTCAGCACCAAGGAAGAGGAATTAGTATATTTAAAGAACGAAATTCTGAGCAAAAAATTGTCCCGGTAGAATCGGGTTTTCANNGGGAAAGACCGAAAATTATTGCCATTTTTTGACTTTATATGGTATACTTTTTTATACGCGGGGCAAGATTCATAAGAGGCACTCAGGCTAGGGGATTTGTTAAGCAGAGGAGCTTGAAAAATGACTAAGAAAATATTGATAGCGGATGATGATCCCGCGGTTTCCCAGACCTTAAAAACAGCCCTGGAAAGAAGCGGTTATGAGGTTGACACAGCCGCCAACGGCGAGGAATGCCTGCAGAAGGTTTTGATAAGTAAGCCGGATTTGCTGTTATTGGATATTATGATGCCGCGGATGGACGGATTTTCTTTTTTGGTGGCCATCAAAGAGTTGAGGGCTTTAACCGGAAGCGCGCCCCAGATGCCGGTGATGGTGATTACCGGTAAAGATAATGAAATAAACCGGAACTTGATGACCCATGAGGATATTAAGGATTACATCTTAAAGCCGTTTGATCTGAAAGAGCTTTTAGGTAAGATTGAGAAAATCTTTACTTAGCCCGGAATTTGCCTGGCCGGCCGCCAGGCAGGCAATAGAAATGACAAAATTTTTTGCCTCACCCCCCTTGACAAATTCAAATTTTGTGTTATACTTTAATTAGAAATTTGCACTTTGACAATTAAACAAGAAGTACCATTTGTCCCGCAGAAAAGCGGGATCCCGCTAAGGTGTTAAAATACCAAGGCGGGAAAAAAGGCAAATTATCCGCAAGGATAAGACGCAAAGCTTCCGGTCCTGAGCGAACGAAGTGAGTCGAAGGATAGCGGAGTTACCAAAGGGTGAAAGCACTAATTAACCCTAAAAAATCAGCCTTTAGGGTTTTTTATTGCCGTTTAAAGAAGAAGATTTCAAAGCCCTTACGGAAAGTTTGCCTTGTGATTCGGTAACCTTAAGTCCGTAAGGGCTTTTTGTTTGAATCTAACCTACCAGCCACGGTGAGTTGATTTCGATATGGTTGCCGCTTTAATTAAGCGGCGGCCGCGTCGAAGAGGGTTTAACCCTCGGGAGGGTAAAATGAAAAAAAATGTGAGCACTCATAGGGTAGTAACTTTCCTGACCAGGGAAGAGCTGGAATTTTTGGATAAACTGGAGAAAGATATGATGTTTTCTACCGGCAGGCATCTCTCGCGCTCCCAGATTCTTCAGGATATGGCTGAGCTCTTGTCTAAGACCAGGATGAACGCGATAGGGATAAAGAGCGATGATGAGCTTAAAAAGAAAATACAGGAAGCCATATCCAGGATGAATCAACAGGATAAAGAAAAAAATCCCCAGGATAAAAGTGAGGTGTAGAATGAATCTCTATCCGAATAATTTAAAGTTGCGGGAACTTTTTACCAAGGGCGGCCTGATGCTTTTTACTATTTCACGGCCCCAGGCAGTCTATAAAGGCACAATAACGTTATCGCCCGTAGCGGATTGTTTTCAGAAGCGGGTTGTGCATATAAGGGAATATCTGTATGAGGGAAGCGATAGAAAGGGGGAGTAAAATGAGGTCAAGCAAATTATTTTTATTGGTGGGTGTTTTAGGCTTGTGTTTTCTAATTGGAGCGCTTCCAAGATTGCAGGCCCAGACCGAGGCGGCATCTCAGGTTGAGTCTTCCGTAAGCGCGCCAGAGGCGGCCGGCTCAGGCACCTGGAAGCAGGAGCTTATTTCTGACCGGCAGGCTCTTAAAGAACAGCATCAGTCAATAACGGAAAACGCGCAAGCCGCCAAGCAGGAGGAGCAACAATTAAAGGATCAAATTCATCAGGCGATACAGTCAGGCGATTATGAAACAGCCAGGAGCCTGAAAGATCAGTTTAAAGAAACCCATCAGGAGAATATTGAACAGATACATGGCGATATCCAGGCGTTTAAGGAATCAAGGCAGGAGTTTAAAAGTGATTTGCAGAGCGCCCGCCAGGAAAAGAGGGATTATCAATCACAGGAAGAGGGGGAAACATCAGGTTTTAATCCTCCCGGAGTTGGCCCGAATAATCCCCCGGGTAGAGATCTGCCGCCAGGACTAAGAGATAAAGCGGAAAACAGGTTTGATCGCCGGGAAGACTTCCGAGATAAGCGTGAGGATACCCGGGATAAGAGAGAGGATATCTATGACCGCAGGCACGACGGTGGCCGGTTGGATAGGCTGGAGGATAAGGCCGACAGAGCCGAAGATAGATTTGACCGTAAGGAGGATGTTCGTGATAAAGCGGAAAATAAGTTTGATCACCAGGAAGATAGGCGGGATAGGCGTGAGGATGTCCGGGATAGAAAAGAAAATTTGGGAGATAGGGCCCAAGCGCGTCAAGACCGCGGCGTCCGGGATCACGGCGCGGGTGTTGGAGCTGGCAGGGGGCAAGGTGGTGAGCATAGAGCGGATGCCTCAATGCATAGGGAGAATAAACCCGCGCATGCCGGAGGCGGCGAGCATAGAGGTGGCGGCGCTCCGGCGCGTGCCGGTGGAGGTAGCCATGAAGGCGGCCATGGAGGTGGTGGCGGCCACAGGCGCTGATTCTTTGGATAAGGTAAAGAATAGAGAGGCTGTTATCTGAAAATGGTATCAGCCTCTTTTGTTTGTAGATTTTGCTATTGCAAAATCCAGGTTTATGCGTTAATATGATAATTATATGCGTGCTATAAATAAAATCACAATTTTAGGTGATGGCGGATGGGGGACGACCTTAGCTATACTCTTGGCCAGGAAGGGCTATAAAATAACCCTCTGGGGGGCGTTTAAAGATAATATAGCCGAAGTCAATAAGACGCGGATTAATCAAAAATTCCTTCCCGGTATTAGATTGCCTTCTTCAATTGTTCTTACCTCTGATTTGGTTTTAGCCCTTAAAGCCGCGGATTTAATCGTCTTGGCCATTCCTTCCCAGTTTATCCGTCAGGTATTAAAACGGGTTAAGGAATTAGATGTTAGCTTTATTCCTTTCTTAAGCGTGGTAAAGGGCATTGAAACCGAGACCCAAATGCGCGTTTCGGAAATAATTTACCAGGAGTTGGGAAAAAACCTAAGGTTGGCGGTGCTTTCCGGGCCGACCATTGCCTTAGAGGTGGCTAAAGAGGTGCC
>DOMD01000062.1:0-6070 GCA_003510525.1 Candidatus Omnitrophota bacterium | reverse complement strand
AGCCTTAAGAATGTTATTGCCATTGCCTGCGGGATTTCCGACGGATTAGGCTTTGGCGCTAATACCAAGGCCGCGCTTTTGGCCCGGGGCCTGGCGGAAATCAGCCGGATGGGGATAGCGGCAGGCGCGAAAAAAGAAACCTTCAGCGGCATAACCGGCTTGGGTGATTTAGTTACCACTTGTATCAGCCGGCATAGCCGCAACCGTTCAGTGGGCGAGCAGATCGGAAAGGGCGGGAAATTAAAGAATATCTTATCACGCATGAATATGGTGGCCGAAGGCGTGGCTACTGCTAAGGCGGCGTACCTCTTAGGAAAGAAATACCGTGTTTCCATGCCGATTACTAATGAGGTCTATTCCGTGCTTTACAAAAACAAAGACCCCTTTAGGGCGGTCAATGACCTGATGACCCGGCAGAGAAAAGAAGAATAGCTTCTTAATCCGCAGTTTTGTTGGTATAGCTAATTATTCAATTCATACAAACCAGCCCTGTGTAGTGCTATTGATAAAACTTTCCTTTACAGCCTTGGAAAAGACAGGTATAATCAGATGTTATTATGGAATTTATCTGCCTAAAGCAATTATTATGCCGTGTGTGATTTCCGCGGTAAGAAGTGAAAATTTGTAACGGGGCGTGGCTCAGTTTGGCTAGAGCACTTGAATGGGGTTCAAGAGGTCACAGGTTCAAGTCCTGTCGCCCCGACTAAAATATTATCACGCGAAGGACTTGAACAAAAGAGGAGTTTGACCCCGCCGATGGCGGGGTCAAGAGACGCTTCTTTGCGCCATCAATCATCAACTAAAACTGACGGAGGTGAAATTATGGTTTACGCCGGATCTGAAAGAAGAAAACAGCCACGGGTGGCGGGAAAATTTGTGGTGTCTTACCGGGTTAAGGCCGAGGTGGACAACTATGACATTTCCCAAACTCGTAACTTAAGCCTGGGAGGAATGATGTTGACTACCAACCGGGAATTTACTTTAGGGACGGTTTTGGCTATTGACATACGGCTTCCCTTTTTCATTGACGCCATAAATCTAACCGGAAGGGTTATTGATTCAAAAGAGGTGGTCAAGGATTTGATTTATGATACCAGGATTCAGTTTTTAGAGATTGATTCCAAATCCGCGGGCATAGTGAATGATACAGTGGGATATTATTTAAAGACCCAGAAATAAGCTTAAAAGAGAATTAATATAATGGCTCCCGGTGTGTGGGGAGCTATTTTTGAGTATCGCTATGGATAAGATTAATGTGGGATTAATTGGTTTTGGAACGGTAGGCGAGGGAGTGGTCAGGGCTCTGCTTACCAGAGAAAAGTTTTTGAAAGAGAAGATCGGCGCGGGCCTGGTTTTAAAAGCCGTCTGCGATAAGGATATCCGGCGTCCGCGTGAGATAAAGGTAAAATCGGGCATTTTAACCACGGATATAAATAAGATTTTAAATGATCCGGATATCCGGATTGTGGTTGAGCTTATCGGGGGGATACATCCGGCCAAGGAATTTATTTTAGAGGCTTTTAAACGGGGTAAGCATGTGGTTACCGCTAACAAGGCCCTTTTGGCTGAGTGCGGTGAAGAGATTTTTCAGGCGGCCAGAAACTATAAAGTTGATCTTTATTTTGAGGCTTCGGTAGGAGGAGGGATTCCGATTATCAAGGTCTTGAGAGAGTCTTTGGGGGCTAACCATATTGATACCGTGCTGGGAATCGTCAACGGGACCTCTAATTATATTCTTACCTCAATGGAAAAGGATGGTTTAAGTTTCAATCAGGCCCTTTTAGAGGCTAAGAAAAAAGGCTATGCCGAGAAAAACTCAGGCCTAGACATTAAAGGTTTTGACTCCGCGCATAAGCTGGCGATTTTGGCTTTGCTGGGCTTCGGCAAGAGTGTGAACATAAAAGATATTTATGTGGAGGGAATTGAAGATATCTCTTTAAGCGATATTGAATACGCCCGGGATTTTGGTTATGTGATTAAGTTATTGGCTATTGCCAAGAATGTCCGCGGCCAGCTTGAGGTGAGGGTGCATCCCACGCTTTTATCCAGAGAGCATCTGCTTTCTAATGTCAGCGGTGTCTATAATGCTATCTATGTGCACGGAGATTACGCGGGAGGAGCGCTTTTCTACGGACGGGGCGCGGGTTCGCGCCCGGCGGCAAGCTCGGTGCTGGGGGATATAATTGATGTAGCCAGAAACATAAAGAGTAGTTCTGTGGGCCGTGTGCCGGTGTATACCGCGGATAAGACGATTAAGAATCTGCGTCCGATCAGCGAGATCGAAACCCGCTACTATCTTAGGCTTTCGGTTATTGACCGGCCGGGCGGTTTGGCCAGGATTGCCGATATTTTAGGCCGGCAGGGAATTTCTATCGCTTCGGTGACCCAAAAAGAAAGACAGCAGGCCAGGATGGTTCCGGTAGTGATGATGACCCACGACGCCAGGGAAAAGAATATGCGCCTGGCTCTGGATGAGATTGACAGGCTTAACGCGGTTAAGAAAAGAACCGTGGCCATCAGGGTTGAGCGATAAAATGTATAGCGGTATAATTGAAAGATTTCGTAAACAGCTTCCTGTTTCTAAGGATACTCCGGTAGTCAGCCTCAAAGAAGGAAATACCCCTTTAATACTTTCGGATTGCCTGAGCCGAATTATAGGCAAAGGTTTTGAGGTGTATCTGAAATATGAAGGCCTGAATCCCACCGGTTCTTTTAAAGACCGGGGGATGACTATGGCAGTCTCAAAAGCTAAGGAAGCCGCGAGCAGAGTTATAATCTGCGCCTCAACCGGAAACACCTCGGCTTCGGCAGCCGCCTACGCCGCCAAGGCCGGCCTTAAGTGCGTGGTTTTAATCCCGGAGGGGGCGATTGCCCTGGGTAAGCTGGCCCAGGCCCTTATCCACGGGGCCAAGGTTTTGGCGGTCAGGGGAAATTTTGACCAGGCCCTTAGTTTAGTTAAGGAGATTGCCGCCAAATATTCAATTACTTTGGTAAATTCCCTTAATCCTTATCGCTTGGAAGGGCAGAAGACCGCGGCCTTTGAAATTTGCGAGGATTTAGGATGCGCTCCGGATTTTCAATGTATTCCGGTAGGCAACGCCGGAAACATCACTGCTTATTGGAAAGGTTATAAGGAATATAAACAGAACGGTAAGATTGAATTTCTACCTAAAATGCTGGGGTTTCAGGCTCGGGGAGCAGCCCCGATTGTGAAAGGGCACCCCATAAAAAATCCTAAAACTATCGCTACCGCCATCAGGATAGGTAATCCGGCAAGCTGGCGTCAGGCGGAGGCGGCCCGCGATGAATCCCGCGGTTTAATTGACGCGGTCAGCGACGCCGAGATAATCTCGGCCTATAAATTACTGGCTTCTCGTGAAGGCATCTTTGTTGAACCGGCNNAAGCGGAAAGCGAAAATAGTCTGCATACTCACCGGCCATGGCCTTAAGGATCCGGATCGGGTAATTAAGGTTATCCAGAAACCCAAGGTGGTTAAGGCGGAACTGAAAGCGGTGCTCAAAGAAATTGGATACTAAAAAAATCAAAAATCAAAAATCAAAAATCAAAAATACAAATCAAAATGTTAAAAGATTTAAAAATAGAAGAATTTTAATCACTGCCGGGCCGACCTGGGTTCCTATAGATGAGGTAAGGGTTATTTCAAATATAGCCAGCGGGGAGACCGGAATCTTGCTGGCGGAAAAACTGCTTAAATATGGAGCCGGGGTAACTCTGGTCCTGGGTCCGGTAGAGTCCTGTAGTATTAGTGGTTCGACTACGCCCAGGATTGATAAAAAGATTAAGCTGGTAAGATTTAAATTCTTTGATCAGCTAAGAAGCCGGCTCAAAAAAGAACTTCTTTCTAAAAACTACGATTGTATTATCCACTGCGCGGCAGTTTCAGATTTTAGGCCGTTAAATCCAACCAAGGGAAAACTTGCTTCGAATAAGGCCCATAATCTGAAATTAACCGTTTTACCTAAGATAGTCAACGAAATACGGAAATTACGCCCCGCGGCAAAATTAGTGATGTTTAAGCTGGAGGCGGGTATTTCCGATATTGAGTTGATCCGCAGGGCCCGCGAAGCCTTGCTTAAGGCTCGAGCGGATTTAATAGTGGCCAATAGAATTACTCCTTCCTATAAAGCTTTTATTCTTAATAAGAATGAAACCCTGGGCTGTGTCCATTCCAAGAAAGAATTAGCGGAGAAATTGGCTGATTTAATTTAGATTGAGTAGAATTGTCTAAGAAAATACTTGAGGTGAAGTTTTGAAATATCTTATCTTAGTCGGTGATGGGATGGGGGATTATCCCATTGAGAGCCTGGGGAATAAAACTCCTCTGGAATACGCCAAGACCCCGAATATGGATTTCCTGGCCACAAACGGTAAGCTGGGATTGGTGAGAACTATCCCTGAGGGCCTGTCCCCGGCCTCGGATGTGGCTAATCTGGCCATATTCGGCTATGATCCCAAGGTTTGCTATTCCGGAAGAGGGCCGTTTGAGGCGGCTAATTTAGGGGTCGCGCTTAAGGATGATGAAGTTGCTTTTCGCTGTAATTTGATTACGGCGAGCGCGGATAAACTCATTGACTACAGCGCCGGCCATATTTCCACCAAAGAGGCCAAGGTCTTGATAGAATTTTTAGATGAGAAATTAGGCTCTCCGGAGCTGAAATTTTATCCCGGGGTAAGTTATCGGCACCTGGTAGTAGTTAAGGCTAAAGGCTTAACAGCGCGCTGTGTCCCCCCGCACGATATTACCGGAAGGGAATTTAAAAAATACCTGCCTAAGGGGCCTGATGCCCAGTTTTTGGTATCTCTGATGCAGGAATCGGCGAAGATTTTAGCCGAGCACGAAGTAAACCAGGTCAGGATTGACCTGAAAGAAAACCCGGCGAATATGATTTGGCTCTGGGGCCAGGGAAAGAGGCCGTCCCTGGTTAGTTTTAAAGACAAATATGGAATAAGCGGTTCGGTTATCTCCGCGGTGGATTTGATTAAGGGGATTGGCCGTATAGCCGGCTTAGAGGTTCTAAATGTTCCCGGGGCTACCGGTTATTATGATACCAATTACCTGGGAAAAGCCGAGGCGGCAATCGCTGCGTTTAAAACTAAAGACTTAGTGTATCTGCATGTGGAGGCCCCGGATGAGGCTTCTCATAACGGTAATATGCAGGAGAAGATTTTGGCCATTGAGAGATTTGACCAATTAGTGGTGGGAACAATCTTAGAAGCCTTAAAAAAGAATGGGGATTTTAGAATCCTGCTTCTGCCTGACCACGCCACGCCTCTGGCCCTGCGCACCCATACCGCTGACAGCGTTTGTTTCGCGATGTACGGAAAGGGTATTTCCGCCTGTGGCCTGGAGGGATTTAACGAGGCCCAGGCTAAGAAAAGCGGCATATTCCTGGATCAGGCCCATATCCTGATGGACAGGCTGATTAAGGAAGAGGAAATATAGATTTGGGTGCGATAAATCGCACCGCTACGGTAGCAGCGCCATTTATGGCGCTAATGTGCCAGTGCATTCAGACTGTTAAATTAATTTCTATATGTTAACGGAGCACTAGGAGGTAATTGCGTGGGAAGACTGATTGTGCAAAAATACGGCGGCTCTTCGGTAGCTAATCCTGAAAGAATCAAGAATGTGGCTCGCCGGGTGGTTGACTATAAGAAAAAAGGCAATGATTTGGTGGTGGTGGTTTCGGCTTTAGGAGACACTACCGACGAGTTGATTGAGCTGGCCGCTAAAATTTCAGACAATCCTCCGGAAAGGGAGATGGACATGCTGCTTTCTACCGGCGAGCAGATTTCAGTCGCCCTTCTGGCTATGGCCATTCAGGAATTGGGTGTTGAGGCAATTTCTTTAACCGGCTCGCAGGTGGGCATTATTACCGATACCGTGCACACAAGGGCGCGGATTGTCAAAATTGAGGCCCAGAAACTGCGCCAGGAACTAAAAAAAGGCAGGATTGTGATTGTCGCCGGTTTCCAGGGGATGACCCCGGAGCAGGATATTACTACTTTGGGAAGGGGTGGTTCGGATTTAAGCGCGGTGGCCCTGGC
>DOMD01000145.1 GCA_003510525.1 Candidatus Omnitrophota bacterium | reverse complement strand
AAATAGTGACATCTATTTACTTTATAGCTCTATAGTATTTATTTCACATCTACCTGCAATTAATGGTGTTATGTAAAGCGTCTTCTTATTTTGCGCCACACACTACCAAAAAGCAATTAGCCAGACAACTTAACTCTTGAGAATATCCGGTAGAGTCAAAAGTGCCTCTTGAGCAGGCAAAATAGTAATTTTGCCTTCATAAAGACGCCTTGCGCCGCCATAAATAAGGTAGGCCTTTGCCGAAGGATAATCTTTCAAAAAAGCCTTTAATCCGCGCAACATATTCTCCTGAAGACGGCTCGTCCGCTTAACCTCAAAAGCCTTTAATCCTTTGTTGCCATAGAGCACAAAATCAACTTCCACCTGGTTTGAGGTATGCCAATAATAAAGCTCATACCCCAACCGTAAATAATCATTAATCGCGCGCAATTCCTGAAATACGAGCGTCTCAAATGCCACGACCTCCATTTCTTCCGGCATATCAAGCGGGCCGGAAGGACGAATAGTGCGGTATATCCCCACATCAAAAAAGTAAAATTTATGATGCGCAACCATCCGGCGTTTAGCCTTTTTCGTAAAAACAGGCAGCCGGCACCCGATTAAAAGATCTTCAAGAATAGAGAAATAATTTTCAACAACTTTACGCTCAACCGCGCATTCACGCGCGACCCCGGATGTATTCAGGACCGAACCTTGTGAAAAACTCGCCGCTTCGAGGAACCGGGAAAACGCGCTTAAATTTCTGGTCAGCCCCTCCTGCTGAATCTCTTCCCGCAGATAAGTCTCAACGTAACTTTCAAGATAGGCTTTCGGGTCTTTTTCCGTGTAGACACAAGGTAATTGACCAAATTTAAGTGAATGCGCGAGATTAAAGTCTTTAACCAATTCAATCGCCGTAAGCTGATGAAAGGAATAAGTCAATGCTCTACCCGCGAGCAAATTAACTCCCTTTTTTCTTAGTTTACGGGCGCTTGATCCGGTCAACACGAAAACATACTGCTTCTTCTCAATAAGACGATGTATTTCATTAAGGAGCTCCGGAACCCGCTGGACCTCATCAATGATAACCCAATTCTTAAAATCCTTGGGGATAAATGTCTCTAGACGCTGGGGATTGGCTAAAAGATCATTGTAGATTTCCGATTCAAGGAGATCGATGAATATAGCTTTGGGGAAAGCGGATTTTACCCACGTAGTCTTACCGGTGCCGCGCGGGCCAAAAAGAAAGAAGCTTTTATTCTTCGGAGGGCTTAGTATTCTGGAGTACATGATTCCATTTTACATATAAAAATGGAATTGTCAAGAAAAACCTGCCATCTAGAACTGGCGGATCCGTTTGCAATCGAACCAAAAGAACCACGAAAAGGACTCCGATAATACTTAGAATTCCTCTTGACTAATGGAGGACATTATAATCTGAGTTCCTGTGTCAATGACTTTTTAAAAAAATAAAGGGCAACTCTTTATCAAGGGTTGCCCTTTATTTCTGAAGAATCTCAATTGGAACTATCAAGCATACTCAATGGTACGCGACTTTATTATGTAGTATTGATTATACTTGGGATAATATACCCGCAGGTGTTCTCGTAGTTCGTCTAATGTTCTTTGACCTAATCCTGATGGCCTATTAATATAGGCATAAGTAATTAAAGAACCAAGTCCTGGAAAAGTTAAGCGCGAAATACTGCCTATTTCTCCTAAAGAAATAGTAATTATATTTTTAGATTTATTTTCTATAGTAAATCTCATAAGTCTATTAAGGTCTTCTACCTTATTTGCTTTAACCGCAATTTTAACTAAATTTGCACCACTTCTTTTCGCTTTATTAAGAATATCTTTCAGCATTTTGTCATTCGGCGTCATCTTAAAATTGTGCCAAGATACAATAACTAATTTCTTATTTTTTCTTGCAATTTTTATAACTTCCGATAGGATAGGTGATCTTAATTCTATATCAACAGCATCAACTAATGGTATGCATTCTTTAAATATGCTTAGCTTTAACTCATTAGAAATGTCTTTCTGTCCACCCTCCTCTTTATTACGAACTGTTAAAATTAGAGGAACCCCTATTTTCCTTCTTGTTTCAATAACATTCCTTACATAAATCGGGTCTGCTTTCTTAAATTGATCTACTCTGATTTCTAGTATATCAACAAAAGCGGGTTTGATTAACTTATTATCTTCCCGATCAGCAATGGCTATAGCTATTTTCGGGATCTTCCCTAATTCTGTTTTTCCTATTTTTATCATTTTGAGATTATGATAAGGAGCCCCTATCCTTAAAATAAGGATATCATATCTTTATTAAGATTGCGAATTATTAATAACTTGTATTTGGTGGGTAATCTTTGTCAATTTATGTAATTTTTGAGGTTTTTTGCCTAGATGTATAGTGTATATAATAGAATAAAAAAGTCAAGGGAAAAATAAGCATAGATTGGAAATGCCCTGGCGCTTAAGGAATTGCTGGGATCGATCACGCTTGAGCCGGTTTTAACCAAGGAGGCTGATTTTTACCAGCTTTTTGAAGGGAATGAGAGGGAATTCAAGCCTTATTACGTCGCGCATAGCAAAATTCGCACTTTGGCATTACTAGATGAAGAACACCAAAGTGCGAATTGGTTGCAATGGCGGAGAGGCAGGGATTCGAACCCTGGGACCCGGTTACCCAGGTCAATTGCTTAGCAGGCAACTCCAATAGGCCTCTCTGGCACCTCTCCAATACTAATTCACTAAAAACTTTATTATTTTATCTGAATGCTTTGGGTTATGCGTTCCTATTTCCACAAAATACTTTTTAATTCCCGACATAGAATTAATAAAGACCTGATCTCCATGCATATAAGCCTTGAAATCAAATTTCCTTAATATTCTCAGTACAGAATTTAATAAAGGCTTAGAACAATTAGCAAAACATAGCTTAAGATACTTATAACTCTTCCCATTAGAATTATACCTATGAGAATAGAAGCTCCCATCGGTATCTATTAAACCGCGTAAGCAGGCTTTTTGATACTCAATTTTTTCATCTATCCAGTCAGGTATGCCTACTTGATTTTTTACCTTGTTTCCAGCAACTAATCCCTGTTTTAATAAAAAATCAACTAGGTTTGAACTGCTTACTACCATGTCTGCGCCATTACAATTTTTACGGGGATGAATATGATAACCAATTGAAAATACTTTTCTTAAAATTTTGCCTAAAAATACTGAATATTCTTTATCTGTCCTGCTATTAAAAGATATAACCAACTGGTGATTTCCTGACAAACCCCCATCTCCTAAAATAACCCCGATTAACTCTGCCAACTCCGCGCATCTTTTAGGATATTTTATTTCTTTTCTAATTATGAATCCAACTTTTCTCGCCAAATCTTTATCTCGATGAAATAAACGTATAGTTTTCTTGCCACCTTTGCTTCGCCCTTCTGGCGTTCCGGGATTACCATATAATTCAACGCGTCTTAAACCGCCCAGCCTTGATTTATTAATCTGCATAGCACTTTCAACTAGTTAAGTTGCTTTATTATTGCCTATCCCTCTTCTTCTTAAAAAACTCTTTAAGTAAATAACCGCACTCTTTTTCTAATATCCCTTTTTCAACCGTAATACGATGGTTTAATTTCTTATGATTGACGATATTTACCACCGAGCCGCAGGCCCCGGTTTTGGGGTCTTGGGCGCCGTAAACTATGTTCTTTATCCGCGCCAGGACCAATGCCCCGGCGCACATACTGCACGGTTCAATCGTAACATAGATAGAGGCGTCGTTCAACCATTTACTTCCCAGGGTAGAAGCCGCCTGGGTAATGGCGATCATCTCGGCGTGGGCCGTGGGATCTTTGAGACGCTCGATCTGATTATGGGCTTTGGCGATAATCCTTTTCTGGCTGACAATTACCGCCCCTACCGGGACCTCATCCTCTTCAAAGGCCTCCTTGGCCTCTTTCAGGGCCTCGAGCATATAATATCTATCCAGCTGAATACTCACAAATTTAAACGCGCCCGGGCCGGATCGAACGGCCAACCCTCAGTTCCGTAGACTGATGCTCTATCCAATTAAGCTACGGGCGCAATAATTCCATTTTACTACAGTGCTCTATCTCCCGCCGTAGGCGGGTCCGCCTGCGGCTGACACAGATAATATGCTTACATCTTTAGTTCGGCCAGGGCTTTGGCTTTGTCGGTGCTGTAGAGACTGCAAAATTTAGTTATCTCTACGTAAGAAGTCTGATTTAATTTCTTTAACTTACGCAGTATCTCGGCGCGCAGTTTTGTTTCTTTGATTACTTCCGTAGGATACAGGCCTTTGGCTTTGGCCAGATGGTCGCGGTAAGGGCCGGGGCTCAACTCGCAGAATTTATCCGTATCCGAGTCGTATTTCCAGACCGGACAAATCAAGACCTCTTTTTGCTCTAATCCGGCGGTCTCCACCAGCTCATTAACCACCCTTCTCACCTTGCCGCCTGATTCCAACTTCTTCATAATCACAAAGACATCCACCAGGTTAATCAGCACCGAAGGCGCGTTCATCGGCTCATTCTGTAATCTGATGATCGCCTCCCGGGAAGTTGAGGCATGGATGGTGCCCATACAGTATCTGCCCACATTCATTGCAGTCATTAAATCCTTGGCCTCCGCGCCTCTGACCTCGCCGATGACAATCCGGTCCGGGCGCATCCTTAAGGAATTTTTCACCAAATCCGCCAGGCTGACATTCTCATTACTTTCTAAGCGCGAACATTCATTTAAAGAGTGAGTGTTTAATTCCAGGGTGTCCTCAATCACTACCAAGCGGTCCTTGGGCGGAATAAACGACAATAAAGCATTCAACAGGGTAGTCTTTCCGGCTCCGGGGCCTCCGGCGATAATAATATTTCCCGGCTTAACCGACATTCCCTCAACATAAAGCCAAAGCTGGGCCGCCAGCTCATAAGAAAGGGCATGTTTATCTATCAAATCAATAATACTTAAAGGGTGCATTTTGGCCCGGGTAATAGTCAACTGCGGGCCAAAAGGGGACTGCACGATATTCACCCTGCCCCCGCCATCCGGAAGCTCTAAATTAAGAATATCGCTTATAGTATCAATATTATTCCGTCCGGAAAGAACTATCAGCTTTTTTATGAATAGTCCCAACTCCTTAGAGCTGGAGAACTTTTTATCGGTTTTGATAAAGCCGCCCTTGGTGCTGTGCAGAAATATAGGCTTAAGGCCGTCTATGACGATATCCTCAACATCCTGATCATTCAAGAATCCGGAGATTACCTCTAACTCCAGAAAATCCCGGGCAAAGTTCTCGGCAGAGGCCATATCCACCACAAAACCCACCTTTTTAATCAGGCCTTTATCCTCAGGATTAGCCCCCAGGGCTAAAAATACCTCACAGACCAGCTCTTTTCTTTCCGCGTAATCCTGAGCCAAGTTCATCTTGCCGGCCAATTCCGCGACTACTTTAAGCTTTAAGTCTGTTATAGTTCTTTCCATTGTGTATTCGGTTTAAACCGTCAAGATTATAACATCCGCTTATCGCGCTGTCTATACCTAAAAGCTTTGATAATAATTATAGGTAATCAGGGCGATATCGGAAATAAACCTTTTGGCCGGGGCGGCAAATTTATCCTGGTGCTTAGTCAGCACACATATCAAAAAATCACCTTTTTGGGTAAACACGATTCCCGCGTCATGGCAGATATAATTTTCCAGGCCGGTCTTATGGGCAACGGTTACTCCTTCAGGAAGCTTTCGGGGGATGCGGTCCTTAATCTTCTGCTGTTTTAAAAAGCCTAAGCATTTCTCGGAGGTATTTTTGTCTAAGAAGCTCCGGCGGTAAAGTATCTCTAAAAGATACGCCATATCCTCGGCAGTGGTATAATTCTCCCTGCCTTCTTTCCTTTCCTCAAAATCCATCATCCGGCGGACTAAATTGGTATTACGCAGGCCTAAGCGGATAAAATAATCGTTAAAGGCCTCAAAGCCCAAGAGGTCTATTAAAATATTTGTGGCGGTATTATCGCTTTTGGCAATCATCGGCTCAAACAATTCTTCTACCGAAAATATGGAACCGACAGATGAATCCCCCAGTACCTTTGAGCCGGGCACCTTTTCATAAGACTTAAGACTGACTAAATCACTCGTTCTCACCTTGCCTTCCTGCTGGGCATAAAAGTAAGAAAGCAGAATAGGCACCTTTACCAGGCTTGCCGAAGGAAACAATGCCCCCTTGTTAAAATCAATCTCCCATCCTTCGTTCAAATCCTTAATTACGATACCGATGTTTCCTCTAAAATCCGCGATTCTACCCTCAATCTCCTTTTTAAGATTATCCCAGGCCGCCATTCTCTTCTCCAGCAAAACCTGCCTCTGGCGGGCTTCCCGATAATCTTCAAATAGCCGGCATCCCAAAAGTATTCCCAGCCCTAAAAAGATGCTCCCTGATAAAATAAGTAGTTTATTTTTTAGCATATTTTAAACTTATCCGATAAAGTTACTGCCGTTATTTTCGCGCCTTTTCTTTCCCTGATTTTTCTTTGTAGTTAAGGCCGAGCTATTTCTTTTTGACTTCTTTTTCAAAACGCTGTTTTTCCCAATGCCCTTTCTGTTCCGTCTTCTGTTCCTG
Source organism: Candidatus Omnitrophota bacterium (assembly GCA_003510525.1). Lineage (GTDB taxonomy): Bacteria > Omnitrophota > Gorgyraeia > Gygaellales > UBA12090 > UBA12090. Next base: position 5,096 of record DOMD01000145.1, on the reverse strand, counting down.
GAAGTGCTTTTTGACGGCCTCCTTTTTCTCCTCGGGCGTCTTGCCGGAATTAGCAATCTCTTCTAAAAAGGCCGTATTCCTATTATACTGCTGGTTGCGCCAGGTGGCATTCTCCCGGTATTGTTCTTCATAAAAGCTAATCAACTCATCTTTTTCCTGCTCATTCAGTTTAGTGTTGCCGGCCAGCCTTTCCTTTATCGCGGCCATATGGTCATTATGCGCTTTTTCGTAAAAGTTTCCTTTATCCTGATACTCTTTTTCCCGGTGAGCCTTTATAGCCGCGGACTTTTCTTCGGGAGTCTTTCCTTCTAAGCTATTTTTGAATGCCTGATTTTTTTCCTGCCGCTTTTGCTTATCCCGCGCCCATTTTTCCTGGGTATCTTTTTGGAAACCGCCCTTCTTAGAACCATATTCCGCGAAAACCGGCACCGAAGACATAAAAAGCAACGCCACTGCCGCCGGCAAAATCAATACCCTATTTTTCACCCGTATCCTCCGTATTAAAAAAAAGCGGAGAGGGAGAGATTCGAACTCTCGGACCTTTTCAGGTCACGCGCTCTCCAGGCGCGCGCGCTAAACCAGCTACGCGACCTCTCCGATTTTTATCTAATTTATTTTATGATTATACAGGTTTAACGGCTATTCGTCAACTTTGTTGATAAAAAGGGTTTTTTACGCTAAAATGCTTCTATGCTTAAAATCGGAAATCTAAAATTACCCTCCAGAATTATGCTTTCCCCCATGGCCGGGATAAGCGACCTGCCTTTTCGCCGGCTTAACCGTAAGTTCGGGTGTTCCTTCGCCTTTGTGGAAATGATTAACGCCCGCTCCCTGGGCCACAAAAGCAAAAAGACCCAGTCTATGCTTTCTACTAATGCCCAGGACAAACCCTTAGGAGTACAGCTGTTGGGCTGTGAGCCTAATTTCATTGAAAGGGCTATGGACATCCTCCAAAAATACGAGTTCGACCTTCTGGATTTTAACTCAGCCTGTCCGGCCAAGAAAGTAGTCCGCCGGGGCGAAGGCTCGGGACTGCTTAAAGACCCCAAGAAACTCAACCAATTACTGAAGATAATAGTCAAAAATTCTAAAGTGCCGGTAACGGCAAAAATCCGGGCCGGATGGGATAAAAATTCCATCAATGCCAAAGAGGCCGCGCTCTACGCCCAGGATGCCGGGATAAAGGCCCTATTTATTCACGGACGAACCAAAGAGCAAGGCTACAGTGGAAAGGTGGATTATAAAATAATTAAGGCGGTAAAAGACGCCCTGGAGATTCCGGTTATTGCCAGCGGGGACATTCTTTCGGCGCCCTTAGCCAAAAAGATGTTTGATGAAACCGGCTGTGACGGAATAGCCGTAGCCCGGGGGGCTTTGGGTAATCCCTGGATATTTAAAGAAATTGATGAGTTTCTAAAAGATGGAAAGATAACCGCCCGGCCGGATTTAAAAGAAATAGCCCACACAATGCTAGAGCACCTGGATTTATGTATTGATTTTTACGGAGAAAAGTTCGGAGTGATGATATTTCGCAAATTTATCGGCTGGTATACTAAAAGCCTGCGTAAAGTCCGCCCCTTGCGCGAAAAAGCCTCCCGGGCCAAGACCAAAGAAGAAATCGTCAAGCTTACCCAGGAATTTTTCCGCTTAGAATAATAAATCTTAAACACCCCGCTTCACTCCGATAAAAGGAACCTGCTTTATTTCTTATCATAGTAATCAGCATCTTCCTTTACCGGGCGGCCTTCTTCAAGAATGTGCGCGGTCCATAAATCGGCAAAGTGCGCTAAAAGCGTAAGCGGCATTTCGTGATGCGCCACTTCCCGGTTTGATTCGACATATTGGCCGTCATGATACAGGATGGCCTGGGCCTCGGAATCGGACAAAGGTATATATTTGGCTATTAGGTATAGACTGCGCGCCGCCAGGCCCATATATACTTCCTCCGGGTTAATCTTATAGGTCATGCCCCTCTTCTTAATCTCCCATTCATTGTCGTTTTTCAGGTACCTGGGTTTTCCCGGCATCCCAATCTTACCCGCGTCATGCAAAAGCCCGACAATCACGCAGGATTCCTCGGATATCTCCGGCGTCAGGGTCTCTCTTAATTTTAACATCGTTTCCGCGACGCCCACGCTATGCTCCAATAAGCCGCCTTCTTTATTCAAATGGTACTTGGTGCTGGCCGGGCTGCTTAACCAGCTGGTCTCTTTTTCAAACATAGCAATAAAAACATCGAATTCTTTTTTACGATTAACAACTTTGTTTTTTAGAGATTCGTATCGCTCCTTAATGCTCATTTACACCCTCACTTTTTATTTGTTACGGCGCGTTCACCGCGATCTCAACTATTGCTTTGGGAATACCTCCAGAGTATCTTCTTGAGCGGTCCGTAATTTTTGCTTGAGCTCGGTAACGGCCTTACGCAAATCACTCACCAGCTGTTTAAGCTGTTCAATCTCCTGGGCCGACTTTTTCTGACTTTCTCCAAGCTTCGCGACGCGCGCTTCCACGGTCAAGAACTTTTTTACCGTATATTGCTTGAAGCTCTCCATCGTGGTAACACTGCCGGATTTTATAGTTTTCTGCCCCTCAGGAACCAAAACAGTAACATTCCCCTGGCGTATTTTCTTCATTCCCTCAGGCGTATTTTCCCGGCTCTCCTTATCTTTATACCCCTCAGCCGTAACAACACATACCGGAAAAATAAATATAAAAACTATCAGATACACCGGGATTCTTTTCATTCCGATACCTCCTGAGGCATGATTAAACAACTTCCTTTTCATTTGAAAGAAAATAGAGAAAATACTGCTCCCGCCAAAGCCAGGATAATCAAAAATACCCCCATCAGTTTAGTGTTACGGATTTCCTTTCGCATAGAGACAGGCTCAATTCTCCAGTTTATCCTCAAATAAAATCTCCTCTGAACCTCAATAGTTCGCGCGGGTTTTAGGAACATCCAGAGTCCGAGCATAGCGCTTACTACAAATATCAAATTTTTCATTATTGTCTTGGGAGGTTCCCTGTGATTTCGACATGAATTCTAATCAACATTATAAAAGCTGCTCCAGCTTCCAAATCTATTTTCTACGGCAGCTGACATGATGCGCCATGATCACTTCACCGTATTCGGCGAAATGCGGACGGTTTTACCGTTTTCCCATATCGCCAGCGGACGGCCTGATTTCTTATGTCGTTCTACGACTCCCCGCACCGCTTTTTTTAATGCGGCTTCTGCCTTATCCTGCAAAGACATTCTTTTTTTCATTTATTGCCTCATGCTTCTTTGAACCGCTGCGAATAAATCAGCATTAACCACTTCTCTGCGGCCATTGCGTCTTTTCGCGATCAATACAGGCTTTGCCTTGGAATTATCAAACAACATCCAAGAATCAAGCAATGACTCATAGAGACCAAAGAAATTATTTATACCCCGGGTAAATCTTCTACGTACATCATCAGTAGGAACATTATGCCCGCCCTCCACGACTCTATCTTTAATACGGGCAATCGCTAATTCTGGGCTTGGAATCCAAAGGAAGAAAAGATGGAGCGCGTAACCTTTCGATTTTAATTCTGTAAGCAGACTTACATAAGATTTACCGGATAATGTTGTTTCAAAAGCAAAATCAACGCCGCGCCTGGCATGTTCATGAATTTGCTGAAGCACAAGCTTGCCGGCTTTAATAGCAGCAGCGCGAGGATCAAATGGAGCTAAACCTTGGGCGATGAGGTCAGCATTTACAAAATTCGGGCAATTCACGTAGTCAGGCAAGAATAGCTTAGCAAAAGTCGTCTTACCTGACCCGTTCGGCCCTGCCATGATGTAAACTGCTTTATTTTTCATAACCGCTTTATTCGCCCGGGAAACCCTGATAATTTACTCTGCCAGGGTTCGAATTGGTGTCACTGGCGAGGTACTTCGCTCACTGCCTCGCTTGTCGCTCGGCTACGCTCGCTCTAGTACCGTTAAAATTTTCCTTATCGGAAAATTTTAACGGAGAGTGGAGGATTCGAACCTCCGATCGCCTTACGGCGACAACGGTTTTCGAGACCGCCGCATTCAACCGCTCTGCCAACTCTCCAACACTATCTCGCTTGGCTTAACCCGCTAATTCCAGGGATATTTTCTCAAACTCTTTTTCCCCGCTTAAGAAAGCGTTAACCACGCAGGGATCAAACTGGGTGCTTTTGCCGTCTAAAATAATTTTTACGCTTTCAGTGTGGGTATATGCCTCTTTGTAGCATCTTTTACTGCGCAGGGCGTCATACACATCAGCCAAGGCCATAATCCTGGCGGATAAGGGGATGTTCTCACCCGGAATACCCCGGGGATAACCTTTCCCATCCCAACGCTCATGATGATACTGGGCTATCTGAATAGCCATGGTCAACAAGGACTGAAAACCTAACTTCTTATCAGCCTCGATAAGAATCTTTGCCCCGTGCTCGCAATGTTTCTGCATCTCGGCAAATTCTTCAGGGGTAAGCTTGCCGGGCTTATGCAGAATAGCATCACTCACCCCCACCTTACCCACATCATGCAGAGGAGAAGCCTTCATCAGATCCGCGATATAATGCTGACTCAAATACTTGCTGTAGGGCGATGATTTAAGCAATTCCCGGGCCAATATCCCCACATATAACCCTGTCCTTTCCAGATGGCGTCCGGTTTCCGCATCCCGGATTTCCGCCAGATAAGCCAAGGCGTAAATTATCGCGTCAACGGTTCTCTCCAATTTAAGGGTGTTTGATTTCTGGGTCTGATGGGCCTTAAAGAAGATAAAAAACAGCAATATATACAACAAAATACCCGCCACAGCCACTGAGGTCCAAACAATCAAGACCCCCTGTTTAATACGAACCAAAAGCTCTCGCGCGGATTCATAAAATTCAACCACCCCTACAGTTTCATTATTGAATCTTATCGGGACAAATATTTCCAGGGCAGTTTCGCTGTAACGCTCCAGGCGGTTTTCATCCTTATCCAAACGCATAAAAGTGCTGCTCACCGCACCGCCTGAGGCCAGCTTAAAGTCAGGGTCATCCTTAAAATTCTTCCCCATCAATTCTTTCTTACTGCTCCATACAAT
>DOMD01000098.1 GCA_003510525.1 Candidatus Omnitrophota bacterium | reverse complement strand
AATCCGGGTAAGCCAGAGGGCGATGGTTTGCTTTCCGATAGGCAAAGCCATAAGCCAGATGGCGATGGTTTGCTTTCCGATAGGCAAAGCCCTAAGCCGGTCGGTGATTTTCAGCTGATGAAGTATATGGGAGTAAATTCCATCCGGCTCTATCATCACCCCAAAGAAATAAATAAAGAATTGCTCCGGGATTTATACCACACCTACGGGATAAGGGTGATGATTGGAGATTTCCTGGGGAAATACGCCCTGGGTTCAGGCGCTCCCTGGAATCCCGGCACCGACTACCGCAACCCCGAACACCAAAAAAATATGCTGGAGTCGGTCCGGAAAATGGTTGAGGAATTTAAGGATGAGCCTTATGTTTTATTCTGGATTCTGGGAAATGAGAATGTCTATGGAGTGGCCTGTAACGCGGATAAAGATCCGGAGGGTTTTTTTAAATTTGCCAATCAGGCCGCGCTTTTAATAAAATCTTTGGATAAGGATCATCCGGTGGCCATTGCCAGCGGGGATGTCATCTACCTGGACCGTTTTGCCAAGTTTTCGCCGGATGTGGATATATTCGGCAGTAATGTCTACCGCGGTGATTATGGTTTCGGAAGCCTCTGGTATTCGGTGAAGGAAGAGGCGGATAAACCGGTTATGCTCACTGAATTCGGCTGTCCGGCTTATGCTGAAGGCCTCACTCAAGAAGAGGCGGAAGAGGCCCAGGCTAATTATCACAAAGGGGCCTGGGAGGATATCCTCTGTAATATGAATGTTAACTGCGGCTCGGGAAATTCTATCGGCGGGATAGCCTTTGAGTTTATGGATGAATGGTGGAAGGCNNTGGGAGTAGTATCTCAGGCTGACGGTAAAGACAGTCCTTTTAAGAGGCGCCTGCGTAAAAGCTATTATATGTATCAGAAGGCCTGGGAAGAGTAGAAACGCAAAAGCGCGAAATATGTTAAGAATAACGCACACCGCAAAGCCGCAAAATGTTCAGATCCACTTTTTGCGATTTTGCGGTCTAAGGATTATTTTTAATCTTCATTTTGCGTTTTAGCGATTAAAAGGAGGAAGTAAAATGAAGAAGAAGGTAGTGCTTATTATGGTGGGTTTTTTGGCAGTTGCTAATCTTTGCCGGGCGGCTGAAGAGGCGGCTGTCCCCGCGGCAGTTGGTGAAACAGTGGTTAGCCAGGCGAAAGAGGCAAGCAAGAATTTTAAGGTGTATACCGATAGGCAGACTTCGGATAACCATTATGCCCCTTCCGGGTGGATGGGCGATGTCGCCGATATTAAAATCAACGATCAGTCAACCGATAATCCGCACAGTGGAACAACCGCTATTCAGTTTATGTATAGCGCTAAAAAATCTCAAGGCCAGGGTTGGGCGGGCGTGTATTGGCAGAATCCGGCCAACAATTGGGGCTCTAAAAAAGGCGGATTTGATTTAACCGGAATGACCAAGCTTTCCTTCTGGGCCAGAGGGCAAAAAGGGGGAGAGATAATCCAGAAAGTTAAGGTTGGGGGAATCAAGGGCGTTTATCCGGATACTGCCGAGATAGAATCCGGCCCGATAGAGCTTACGGACAGTTGGCAGGAATATACCATCAATCTGGTTGATAAGGACCTTTCTTATATCAGCGGTGGTTTTTCCTGGGTGGCTACTGCCGATCAAAATCCGGAAGGGGCCGTATTCTTTCTGGATGATCTAAAATTTGAGGCTGATGTATCGGTAAAAGCGGCCAAGAAAGAAGCGCAAAAGATGCCTTTTTATGTTTTTGCCGACCGGCGTTCGGTGGGAAATCATTTTATTCCTTCCGGCTGGATGGGCGATTACGGGGATATTAAAATAGATACCGGATGGAAGGATAATCCTTATATGGGAGATACCTGTGTTAAGATTACCTACAGCGGTAAAAATTCACAAGGGGCCCGCTGGGCCGGGATGTATTGGCAGAATCCTCCGAATAACTGGGGTTCTATTGATGGCGGTTATGATTTAAGTTCCTCCACTAAGGTTACCTTTTGGGCCAGGGGCGAGAAGGGCTCAGAGAGAGTTGAAGAGTTTAAGATCGGCGGGATTATGGGCGAGTTTTCAGATACGGATATTGCCTCAGTCGGCCCGGTGATTTTAACCAAAGAATGGCAGCAGTATTCCATTGATTTAAAAGGCAAAGATATTTCCTATATCAGCGGCGGGTTTTGTTGGGCTACCAACGTGGATGTAAATCCGGAGGGTGCCACGTTCTACCTTGATGAGATTAAGTACGAGTAAGGTGTAAAGAAGGCTGAGGTTAAGGTTGAGGTTGAGTAACCTTAGCCTTAACCTCAGCCTTAACCTTAACCTAAAAGAGTAAATTTTGAGAAAGCTCATCTTTTTCTTAATAGTTGGATTGTTGCCTTTAACGCTGGGAATGGCCTCTCGGCCGCTTCCCGAAGTTCGAATCCGCAAGCTGAAAAACAACGCTTACCAGTTATTAGTTAAAAATAAACCTTATTTTATTAAGGGAGTCTGTTATTCGCCTGTTCCGATAGGCCAGGGGCATGAGTATGATTTCTGGTCTGATCCCGGCGAACCCTGGAAGATAGACGGCAAGCTGATGCAAGAGATGGGGATAAATACCGTGCGTTTTTATCAGCTTCCGGGAAATCCGGAGAGCGCTAAAAAGGTCATTAATGATTTGTATCAGCTTTATGGAATCCGTTCCATATTAGGTAATTGGCTGGGTTTTTGGGAATATCCCTGCCCAAGATACGCGGATAAAGACTTTCAGGAAAAAGTTAAAAAAGATGTCTTGGATATGGTTAGGACTTATAAAGATGAGCCCGGGGTTCTCTTGTGGATTTTGGGAAACGAGAATAACTACTCATTCTCGGAGAGGGTAAATCCGTGGGGTTCGCCGGAAATTGACGCGATTACCGATGTTCGGAAACGCTGCGATATCCGGGCGGGAATTTATTATAGTTTTGTTAATGAATTAGCCAGGGAAATACATCTGATTGACTCTCAGCATCCGGTGGCTTTAGGTAACGGGGAATTAATTTCTTTGGATGCGGCTAATCAGGTTTGCCCGGATATTGATTTGGTGGCGCTTATTGTGTATCGGGGAAAGACCTTCGGTAACCTTTTTAAGTCTTTGAGAGCGACTTTTGATAAGCCGCTCTTGATCAGTGAATTTGGCGCCGACAGTTATGACGCCTATCTTAAAAAAGAAGACCAAAACGCGCAGGCGCTCTTTTTAGAGTCCCAATGGAGAGAAATTTTTAAACATTCATATCCGAATAAAGAGGGAGCCCAGAATTGTGTAGGCGCGACGATGTTTGAGTGGACGGATGAATGGTGGAAGCATGATGAGGCTTCACCGGAGAGCTGGAAAATCCAGGATACCGAAAGCAACTGGTCAAACGGGAGTTATTACTTTGACATTAAGGCCGAGCGGAATATGAATATGAACGAAGAGTGGTTTGGGATCGCGGCTTTATCCCAAGAGCGTGATAACGGCAATAATAAAAGAGTTTTACGCAAGGCCTATTATATATTGAGAGATTATTGGAAGAACCCGGTTTTAAATCATAAGGACAAAAAGAGGGTTAAGCCCAAATGACAAAGCAAAAGCAAAGATTGCTATTTATCTTGTTTTCAGCTTTCAGCTTTCAGCTTTCTGCTCTCAGCTTGGAGCGCAAGAGCCTGACAGCACGAAGCTTGAGCAGCTGGAACAGCAGATTCTGGATAATCCTCAGGAGAGCGCCCCGGCTTGGGAAGAATTGTCCGTGCTTTACTTTTCTCAGGGCCGGTATAATCAGCTGGTGGATTTTTTGAGGAAGCTGGAGGGGGTTGCTGTTTCCGGCTGTGAATTGCCTTTAGGCTACCATATCGGATTGTGCCGTTATCATCAATTAAGGTATTTGGAGGAAACCAGGAATTGGCCGGAGTATTTTGACCGGGGCAATTTTTATAGAGAAGAGCTGTTTCAGGAGACCCTGAAAACAGTTTCTTTATGCCCGGAATCTCCTTGGGCGATTAAAGCTCAGGTTATCAACTGGCTTGAGCATAAGGCCCAAAATGACTCTTTAGGCAAAGAGGCCCTGGATAAATTGATAAGTTTAATTAATACCTATGTAAAACAAGAAGTAGAAGTATTAAATTTAGAGGTAATTAAGGAGGCGGCGGATGTCTTACAAAGAGAAGAAGAGCCGGCTTTAGCCAAGGCCGTATATAATCTTTATGTAAACCGTTTAGACGGCGCTAAAACAGCGAAGGAAGAACTGCGCTTGGCCGCCGAGAGCGCTTTAGAGAGCGGGAATATCTCTTTGGCTGAGATTGTCTACGAACGTTATATCAATGGCATTAAAGGGTCTTTTTCTAAAGAGGCTTTGGTTAAAGAGTTGTCGGTGATTGCCGAACAATTTTCCGCCGCGGGTAGCGGCAGGTTTAAGGATATGGCTTATGCCGAGAAGATATTTACTATTTTAGAAGATTCCTGCGGGACAGGCTGTTTCAGCGAGGAGCTTCAATATTCGCGGGCCTATAATTTACAGCGGCTAAAAGATTATTCAAAAGCGGTACAAGAGTATGAAAAGTTGGTGAAAAATTTTCCCGCGAGTCTTCGTATTAATGAAGTGGAATTTAAACTGGGCGCGCTTTACACTTATATAATATTTCAGAAGGAAAAAGGCTTAAATTATTGGCAGAAGGTTATCGAGCGCGATTCGGATTTAATTTTAGTAGTGGAAAGCTTATATCATAAGGCCCTTATCAATCAATATGGTGAATATTTGACTCAAGCCTTGGCGGACTACTCCAGAATCTTAGAGCTCATTAATAACAATCCTGATTTTAAAGAATTTACGGAGCGCGTACAAAGAAGGCAAAAAGAGATTCAAGAGTCAAAGCCTATAGAGTATAACCTGAAGACCTTTCTTGATGTTTCTCTAAAAGGCGGGGAGCCGCCCGGCGCTCAAACAGCGGCCCTTGACCTTTCCGTTGAGCCTTTTAAAACTACTATAGCTCAAGGAGTGAAATTCAGCCTCAGTCAGCCTCAGGCAATGACCGGCTGCCTGGTTCCTGAACTTACTTATCTGTGGTCCGGGGATTTGGGTAGCGCGCATCCTGTTGTGATGACTCCGGAATTCTCTACTGATTATCAGGTAAGAGGGATTAAGGTTGTTAATGTGGTAGTTTTAGCCGGCTTAGAGCCGGCGGGAAGCGCCTTAGANNCTGCTTTTGCCCAAGGCGCGATAGGCGATTATCTCTGCGAGATTGCCGAGTCCTATTATCTTAACGGCCGATATGAGGATGCCTTGCACGAATTTAATAAGGCCCTGCTTGCTGACCCCGAAAATATCAAGGCCAGGAAATATGTGGATAAGCTTACCGGAAAATCTAAAGATGCGCTAAAGCCAAAAGAGGCCGAAAAAATAAGGATTAAAGAGAACGCTCTCGCCATTCCTTCTTCGGAAAAATCTTTACCTGTAGTAGAGGAACCAGCTACGGCCTTTCCTCTTAAGAAAGAAAGCCCCAGGAGGAAAGACGCGGCTTTAATCGGTCCGCGCGAGTCCGCTCCGGAAGAACCTATTTTAGCCGAAGCCGGGCCAAAAAGGATAGAACCTAAAGCCAGCCCCAAGCCGAAGGTTACTTTTGAAAGAAAGCATATTGTTGAGCCGATTATTCCGGAAGAAACCAGGCCCAGGAAATTAATTGCCAGGAATGAAGCCGAAAAGCGTAAGATTGTTTCTTTGGCCTTGAATGATTATATAAAAGAGGAGAGGCTTGAGAAGGGGGAGGTGAGCCCGGTTAAGCTTTCCGGAGAATATCAGATTGCCTTTGGTGCTT
>DOMD01000203.1:6669-6903 GCA_003510525.1 Candidatus Omnitrophota bacterium | reverse complement strand
CCCAGGGAGAAATTTGTCTTTGTGGGCAACAGCTCCCTGGTGGGCGCGCGCCAGATACTGCTTTCCCACGAGGCGATTACGGACGCCGATGAGATTGCCAAAAAGATAACCTATTTTGAGCTGTCGGTTGAGCCGGGGTATATGGATGAATATATGGCATCCCTGTTTTTTCCCCATACGGATTTATCCAAGTTTCCCAGCGTGGCTGGTAAAAAATCCTCCCCTTAACAAGGG
>DOMD01000203.1:6015-6498 GCA_003510525.1 Candidatus Omnitrophota bacterium | reverse complement strand
GGTTTTGACCTTCTGGCTATGGGCCGTCCCGAGGGGCCGGGCTGTTACTGCTTCGTGAATAACCTCCTGAGGACCCTGCTTAAAAGATTAGCCGATGATTACGACTATATCGTGATTGATAATGAGGCCGGATTTGAGCATCTCTCCCGAAGGACCATGCGCCGGGCGGACCGCCTACTGCTGGTTTCGGATTCTTCCGAGGCCGGACTGCGGGCGGCCAAAAGGATAATCAACTTAGTTAAAGAGCTGGAGATTGAAGTCAGAAAGGTTTACTTATTGCTCAACCGCTGTCCCCAGATTTTTCTTAAAGATAAAATCGAGGAATTAGGAGTTGAGNNTGATCGGAGTCATCCCTGAAGACGAGTCCCTGTTAAGCTTAAGCCGCCAGGGCAAATCCATCACCCAGCTTGAGGAATCATCTCAAGCCTATAAAGAATTAAAAAATATGCTGAATAAGATTTTAGGATAAAATATTTGGGGTCA
>DOMD01000203.1:2061-5983 GCA_003510525.1 Candidatus Omnitrophota bacterium | reverse complement strand
TTAGTTTCTATTGTTGAGGTCTGACCCCAAATTGACCCCACATAAAACGGTGAGAAAGGAAGAGAATATGGCACTGGATTTGGTTAAAGAAAAGTGGTCTAACGCGGTGGCCGTGGTAACTATTGGGGCGCTTAAGGATGAGGGAGGAACCCGTTCGTCGGTGGTCCGCTGTGGAGGCGAGGAAGGGCTTCCTTTCTTGTTCGCGGAAGGGAAGACTCCTCACCGGCCGGTAATTGCTATGGAGGTGCTGGATGTCGAGCCGGATGACTGGCCGCAAAGCTTAACTTCCGCTATCGGACCAGCCATAAAAAACCCGGTGGAATGGGCGGTGAAATGCGAAAAGGATTATAAAGCGGATCTGATCTGCCTGCGTCTGTCCGGAGCCCATCCCGACGCCCAAAACCGGCCGGCTGAACAATTAATCAAGGTAGTTAAGGATATTTTACAGGCTACCACCATTCCTTTGATTTTAATCGGCTGCGGCGAGGACAAGCGGGATAATGAAATATTGCCGCTATGTTCTCAAGCCGCCAAGGGGGAGCGCCTCTTGATCGGGGAAACAGTCCAGGCAAATTATAAAACCTTAACTGCCAGCGCCCTGGCTGACGGCCACAATATTATCGCCCAGTCACCCATTGACATAAATATTGCTAAACAGCTCAATATTCTCATTAGCGATATGTCAATGTCTATAGAGCGGATTGTGATTAACCCCACGGTGGGAGCTTTGGGCTACGGCCTGGAATACGCCTACTCTATAATGGAACGGGCGCGCTTAGCCGCTCTCTCCGGAGATAAAATGTTAGGAATGCCTTTTATTTGCTTTGTGGGGTATGAGGCCTGGAGAGCCAAAGAAGCCAAGGCCTCGGAAACTGAATTTCCAACCTGGGGAAAGCAGTTAGAACGGGGCATTGCCTGGGAGGCGCTTACCGCCACCACCTTCCTGCAGGCCGGAGCGGACATTTTGGTGATGCGCCATCCTAAAGCCGTGGAATTAGTCAGAAAACACATAGATGAATTAATGAAGGAATAGCGAGGTTCGCGAATAATAGTTTTTTCTGTACTCTGTTCTTTTTAATCTCTGACGACCAAAGGGAGGAAGAAATGTTTATAATCGGTGAGTTGATTAACGGGATGTATAAGGATATCGGCAAGGCTATCCAAACCAAAGATAAAAGTATTATTCAGAATAAAGCCCTGGAACAGATTAAGGCCGGCGCTGACGCCCTGGATGTAAACTGCGGCCCGGCTTCAAAAGACCCCATCAATGATATTCAGTGGCTGGTGAATACTATTCAAGAGGTTACCGATAAACCGCTTTCCATAGATTCCAGCCGGACTCAGGTGATTGAATCCGGGCTTAAAGTGATAAAGAATAAGGCCATAATAAATTCCGTTACCGCGGACCAGGAAAAATTAGATATTCTTATCCCTCTGGCCTTAAAATATAACGCCCGGCTGATTGGGCTGACTATCAGCAAAAAAGGCATCCCCCAAAATAAGGATCAGCGCCTGGAACTGGCGGCTATGATTGTGGCTTCGGCCCAGGAAAAAGGTTTTCCCGTGGAAGACCTTTTTCTGGACCCCATCGTGATGCCGGTGAATGTCGCGCAATCCCAGATGAAGGACATCCTGGAATCCTTAAGAGAGTTTAAGATCATCTCTGATCCCGCGCCCATGACGGTGGTAGGCTTAAGCAATGTTTCTCAGGGCACCTGCCAGCGCGGCTTGATCAATAAGACCTTTATGATTATGGCCGTAGGCTACGGCTTAGACGGGGCCATACTTGACCCTCTGGATAAAGATTTGATGGATGGAGCAATCACCTCGGATTTGATTTTGAATAAGCATATTTACTGCGATTCCTATCTGGATGCCTATCGCAAGAAATAAAGCTTTATTAAACAGTCAAAATATCGTAAAATAAAGAGTTTAACGGCGAGGTAGCTCAGTTGGTTAGAGCATGCGGCTCATACCCGCAGTGTCGGCGGTTCAAGTCCGCCCCTCGCTACTAAAAAATTACCAAGGACTTGAACAAAAGGGGAGTTTGAGGGGAAAAGATGATTTTCCCCTCAAGGAGTCGCTTCTTTGATAACGCTACGGGGGTGACAGCGAAGCCCGGATGATGCATTTGAGCTGAGCGTCATAGGGGGCAGGGAGCCCCCTATGAAAAGTTCAAGTCCGCCCCTCGCTACCATTTCCAAAAACAAATATGGAATATAATAAACCCGGCCCAAATAAAAGGGTATGCGCTTTTGTTATTGATTACGGTTTAGCCGCGACCGTGGGAATATGCTTAGCTATCCTGCTGGAAACCAAGATGGCCGCCTGGACCAATTGTGTTTTTTATATGCTTTTGCGGGATACCTTTGGCGGAAAGAGCTTAGGTAAGTTCTCAACCGGACTAAAAGTAGTAGATGTCAAAGAGAGGCCGCTAAAAATAAGCCAGGCCATAATTAGAAATATCTTCGTTGTGCTTCCCGTTTTACCGCTGATAGAATACTTTGTGATGCTTAAAAATGAACAAGGAAGGAGAATCGGAGACAAGGTCGCCAAAACAATGGTGATTGATCTAAAGCCTCAAACTAAGGATAGTGTTTTTTTCTGGTTCTCCCTGGTCTTCGCCGGCATCTTTATGGCAATCTGGATGGTCTTAATCGCGTATATCTATAAAAATCACCCTTTATTACTCTATGGCCGCTAATTCCTACTCAATAAACAAGGTTTTTCTTCTGATTATCAGCTTAATCTTAAGCGGCTGCACAGTGCACAGATTTCAGAAATCCGAAAAATACGGCGGGCAGACAGTGGCTCGCTTCGGCTATATCATTCCTGAATACACCGTGGATTTAGAAAACAAAGCCCCCTAGGACTTCGCTCTGGCCAGGAGCAGATTTACCAGAAGGCACGATATGGTGGAGATCTATTATATCCGCATGGGCCAGATTGAAAGTTATGGCCGAAGGTATCTTACCCATTTTCCCAGAATGATGTGGAGCATCTTTGCCAATACCATTAAGCTTCCGGCGCACATTATCTCGGAGTACCGCTACGACACTAATGAAAAATACCGCGAGAAAATTGACGCTTTAGACGCTAAAGCCAAAGCTAAGGAAGACGCCAAAACCAGCCAAATTAAAGAACAGCTTAAGGAATTTATCCGTCAAGACCTGGAAAAAGAACAGCCAGCCCTTAAAGCACTCCCTCCTGAAAACTAAATGACCTTGTTGGATGAAGTCAGGAAATTCATAAAACAATACCAGCTGATCAATACACAGGATAAAATCTTAATCGGTCTTTCCGGAGGGCCGGATTCAGTATGTCTGCTCTATGCCCTGAACGCGTTAAAAGAAGAGTTTAGCCTCAAGTTGTATATCGGCCACCTGAATCATTCCTTAAGGGGCCGGGAATCCGATCAAGACCAGGAATTTGTCAAAAAGTTATCCCAGAAGCTAAAGATACCGGCCTTTTTCAAAAAAGTTGATGTTTTAGGCGCGGATAAAACTTACCGCTCTGAGGAAGCCGCCAGGAAAATAAGGTTTGATTTTCTTTTTCAAACCGCCAAAGAAAACCACCTGACCAAAATAGCATTGGGCCACAATCAGGACGATCAGGCCGAGACGGTTTTGATGCGCTTGATCAGGGGCAGCGGGCTTTTAGGATTAGCGGCAATCTTACCCAAGAGAAAAATCGGCGGTTTTACGATTATTCGGCCCTTGCTTGAAATCAAAAGGAAGGATATCGAGAGTTTTTTACGGCTTAAGAAAATAGCCTCCCGCGTAGATTCCAGCAATCTCCGGGAAATTTATTTCCGCAACCGCCTGCGCCGGACATTGCTTCCGGAATTAGAAAAATACAATCCTAATATCAAAGAGGTTTTAGCCGGAACCGCCCAGACAGCGGCTTATGATTATGATTTTTT
>DOMD01000203.1:0-1968 GCA_003510525.1 Candidatus Omnitrophota bacterium | reverse complement strand
ATTTTGCGCCTGGGTTTTGAAGAGTTGAAAGGGGACACCCGCAGGCTCACCTATCAGCACATCCGCGAACTCCGGGATTTGATATATTGCCGGCCACAAGGCTCAATCGTAGATTTGCCTTCTCTTATATCAGCCCGTAAAAAACAGGGATTTCTTGATATCTACTTGCGCNNTAAATAAGGCTTGATTTTATTTATATTTAGGTTATAATCCGAGAGACACGTTAATTAACCGAACTTACTGCCCTATGTTCGCGAATTTGATATTTCAGGAAAAATAAAGGAGAAAATGAGTGCTAAACTTCCTAGATTAAAACCAAAATTAAATAAGTTAAACAGCCAAAAAAAACCCAATATATTCTGGATGCTGATAATATTGGCTCTCTTCTATGTGCTGAATTTTGTTAACGTTACAATGCCGGCCAAAGAGATAAAATACGGCGATTTCTACCGCCTGCTCAAGGAAAATCCCTCTACCGGAAACATCGTTTACACGGCCAAAATAGACGGCCGACTGGAAGGACAACTTAAGGATAAAACCAAGTTCTTTGTATTGATCCCCGATAATGACAAGGATTTGATTCCCGCGTTAAGGGAGAATATAGAAAATTTTGAAATCAAGACCCAGCCGCTTCTGATTTCTCTGTTATTTTCCTTGGGCCCGGTTTTGCTTTTGATTTTATTCTGGTGGCTTATGGCTTCCCGGGGAGAACAATTAGGCAATCGGATTATGGGTTTTGGCAAAATCAGGCCGAAATTGGCTGAGGAAGGAAAAAACCAAAAGATTACTTTTAAAGATGTGGCCGGAGTGGATGAGGCCAAGGAGGAGCTTCAGGAGGTTATTGAATTCTTAAAAGATCCCAAGAAATTTCAAAAGTTAGGCGGCAAAATCCCTAAAGGGGTTTTATTGGTCGGCCCTCCGGGATGCGGCAAAACTCTGCTGGCCAAGGCGGTGGCCGGTGAGGCCGAGGTGCCTTTTTTCTCTATCAGCGGCTCGGATTTTGTGGAGATGTTTGTGGGCGTGGGGGCTTCCCGAGTCAGGGATTTATTTGAGCAGGGCCGCAAGGCGGGCAAGGCTTCGGGCAAAGGGGCGATTATCTTCATTGATGAAATTGACGCGGTGGGTAGATTGCGCTTTGCCGGTATCGGCGGCGGCCACGACGAAAGAGAGCAAACCCTTAATCAACTTTTGGTGGAGATGGACGGCTTTGACACTGTCGAGGGCTTAATTCTGATTGCCGCCACCAACCGCCCGGACACCTTAGATCCCGCGCTTCTGCGCCCCGGAAGATTTGACCGGCATATTGTGGTAAATCTACCGGACATTGTCGGCAGAGAAGAGATTCTTAAGGTGCATGTCCGAAAGATAAAGCTTTCCCCTAATGTAAACTTAAGGTTGACTGCTCAGCACACCTCAATGTTTTCCGGGGCGGACCTGGCTAATCTCTGTAATGAGGCCGCGCTTTTGGCTGCCCGGCGCAATAAAGAGGCGGTGGAGCAAGTTGAGCTGGAGGCGGCGATTGAGCGGGTAATGATCGGCCCGGAGAAAAAAAGTAAGGTAATGTCGAAACGGGAAAAAGAGCTTACCGCCTTTCATGAGGCCGGACATGCTATTTTATCCTTATTAGTGCCTGAGGTTAATCCGGTAACCAAGGTTTCCATTATTCCCAGGGGAATGGCCGGAGGTTACACTTTAACTCCGCCTATTGAAGACCGCAGTTACCGCTCCAAAAAAGAGTTTTTAGGAGAAATTACCATACTTCTGGGTGGAAGGGTTTCTGAAGAGTTAAGCTTTGGCGATGTTACTACCGGAGCCGGAAGCGACCTGGAAAACGCCACCCATATCGCTAAAAGAATGATCTGTAGTTTCGGGATGAGTGAACGCTTAGGGAATATTACCTTGGGCCGGGCGCACGGCCCCTTATTTTTAGGCCGGGATATAGTAGAGGAAAGAAACTACAGCGAAGAC
>DOMD01000198.1 GCA_003510525.1 Candidatus Omnitrophota bacterium | reverse complement strand
AATTTTAGCTTTTTTTTGTGGTTGGCCGGAATAAAGAAAAGGGTCGGCTATAACTATAAAAACCGGGGGTTCTATTTAACTAAGTCTGTAAAACTCAGCGGATATGAAAACAAGCATGTGGTGGAATATTATAATAGCTTATTGGAATTAATCGCGATAAAGCCGAAATATCAGGATTTGGAATTGTATCTAAGTGATCAATACAAACAATGCGCGGAAAACATTTTTAAGGAGCATCATATTGATGGTTCGACTTCGCTCACCATCAATCCTGAGCGTAGTCGAAGGATTGATAATTCGGCGCCGATTATCGCGCTTTCAGCCGGCGGAGGGGCAAGCTGGGGGATTGAGGCGGAAATCAAACGCTGGCCTAAGGAAAAATTCGCTTTGTTAGTCAATAAAATCATTGAAAAATATAAAGTTACGGTTATAATAGTAGGGGATTTAAAGGAAAGGGATTTGCTCTTAAATATAGAAACAGGCCATCAAAACAAGGTTATCAATTTAGCCGGCAAAACCACTTTAGCCCAATCAGCCGCCATCATCAATAGGGCGGATTTGTTTATCGGTAACGACGGCGGTCTTCTGCACGTAGCGGTTGCCTTAAAAAGAAAAACTATCTCTTTCTTCGGTCCGGTTGACCCGAGGGTCTACGGGCCGTATCCGCCGGATGAATCCCGACATATTGTTTTGAGGAAAGCCTTAGACTGTAGTCCCTGCTATCGTAAGTTTCGTCTTAGTCCATGCTTAAGAAGGCAGGAATGCCTTAGAAGTATAGAGGTCGAAGAAGCCTTGAACGCGATAAGCACATTGTTGGATGCCTGAAAGAATGGATATCGCATATTCACAAAATAACGTTCCTATCCGTCTTACGACAGAAAGATGGTTTCATGTCGTAGAAAACCATGATGATTTGGCCGGGTATTATGATGAAATCCTGCGGACAATAGAAAACCCGGATCTTATAGCCAAAGGATATCAAGACGCCTTGATAGCGGCGGCAAGGATTAAGAATGATTTATATCTGTCTGTTATATATAAGGAGGTTTCCAAAAGCGACGGATTTGTGATTACTGCTTATTTTACATCTGCTATTAAAAAGGAGGCAATAATATGGCGAAAGGAACCTTAGAGAAAGAATATATAAAAGAGATCTTTGAGACTACAAAGCATTTAATAAAATTTCCTTCTAATAGATTCTGGGTTGATTATGATAAAGGGGCGGATGTCTTATATGTCAGCCTTCAGCGTCCGCAGAAAGCCACAAACAGCAAAATGATGGATAATGGAATATTGCTGCGTTATCATAATAAGAAGCTTGTGGGAATAACGATTTTGAACGCTTCCAAAAGGAATGGAGATAGTTTGCAATGATACCGATATTAGATTTAAAAAGGCAGATTGCGCCGATTCGGGCTGAAATTGACGCGGCGATTAAGAAGGTTATTGATAATGCCAATTTTGTCTTTGGCCAGGAAATCCGGGAGTTTGAGGAAGAGCTGGTAAAATACTCTGGCGCCAAATACGCGGTAGGTGTCTCTAATGGCACCGATGCCATAAAGCTATCTTTGGTAGCCTTGGGGATCAAGCCCGGGGATGGGGTTCTTTGTCCGGCCTTTACTTATTATGCCTCTGCCGGGGCCATAGCCAGCATGGGGGCGGTTCCGGTCTTTGTGGATATTGAGCCGGACAGCTATACAATTTCCTTGGAAGGCATGGAAAAGGCCCTAAAGAAAAAAAACAAGCTTAAAATCAAGGCCATTGTCCCGGTGCATCTTTATGGCCAATGCGCGGATATAGACGGCATACTAAAAATAGCTAAGAAGCATAAGCTGAAAGTAGTGGAAGACACTGCCCAGGCTTTTGGCGCGGATTATAAAGGCAAAAAGGCCGGGACTTTTGGTGACTGCGGAGCCTTGAGCTTGTTCCCGGGCAAGAATTTAGGGGCCTTCGGCGATGCCGGGGCTATTTTGACTAATAGCCAGACTATCGCTGAGCACCTGAAGATATTCCGGAACCAGGGGAATAAAGAGAAATACTATCATCTGGTCATTGGCTATAACAATCGTCTGGATACGCTCCAGGCGGCGATATTAAAGGTAAAGCTTAAATATTTGGACGGCTGGAACAAGAGGAGGCAGGAAAACGCCGAATACTTTAATCAACAGCTAAAAGGATTACCGCTTAATACGCCTTTTGTCCCAGAATATACTACCCATATTTATCATCAGTATATCCTGCGTCTCAATGGCGCGAGCCTTAAGCTGATTGAGCATTTAAGGGCTAAAGGTATTGATTCCCGGGTTTATTATCCGGTTCCCCTTCATCTACAAAAATGCTTTAAAGCCCTGGGCTATAAAAAAGGCGATTTCCCGGAATCAGAGAGGGCCTGCAAGGAGACATTAGCTATTCCGGTATATCCCGACCTAACCCGCGAGGAAAAGGATCATATTGTTTCTTCAATAAAAGGATATTTTAATGCTTAAGCTGTCCGTTGTCGTCTTGACCAAAAACGAAGAAAGAAATATAGAAGATTGCCTTAAGTCGGTTTATGGCTGGGCGGATGAGATAGTGCTGGTGGATGACTTAAGCAGTGATAACACCGTTAAAATAGCCGGCAATTACACCAGTAAGATATTAAGCCAAAAGATGGAAGTAGAGGGAAAACAGAGGAATTTTGCCTATTCCCAGGCCAAAAACCAATGGGTTTTAAGCTTAGACGCCGACGAACGGGTAACCAATGAGCTTAAAAAAGAAATTGAAGAAGCCTTAAGTAAAGAAACCCCNNAACTTCATCGGTGATTACTGGGTGCGCTACGGCGGCTGGTATCCCAGCCCGCAATTAAAGCTATTTCGTAAGGATAAATTTCGTTACGAAGAAGTCGGAGTTCACCCCAGGGCCTTTATGGATGACCCTTGCGGCCACCTAAAGGGCGATATCATTCATTATTCTTATCGCGGCATTGAGGATTTCCTCAGCAAGCTTAATAANNACCCGGGAAGCTCAGAAGTGGTTCGCCCAAAATAAACCGATGCGCTTAGGCCGGTTTATCTGGCGTTCCTACGATAGGTTTTTTCGGGCCTATTTCGGCAAAAAAGGCTATAAGGACGGCTTTCTCGGCTTTGTAATCGCCTATTTTGCCGGTCTGTATCAATTCTTAAGTTATTTAAAATACCGCGAGATTGTAAGGAGCATTAAACA
>DOMD01000187.1 GCA_003510525.1 Candidatus Omnitrophota bacterium | reverse complement strand
GAAACTATGGGGTATTTTTTGAGCTTTTCTCTTCCTTTTAAGTCAACCAGCTCAATCACAAAGGCCAGGCCGAGGACCTTGGCCCCTTGAGCTTCAACCAGGTCTGCCACCGCCCTGACTGTGCCTCCGGTAGCCAACAAATCATCAATGATTAAAACCCTATCCCCCGGATTTAAGGCATCCTGGTGAATTTCCAGGGTATCCGTGCCGTATTCCAGATTATAGGTAATACCTTTAGTCTTGGCGGGAAGCTTTCCTTTTTTGCGAATAGGGATAAACCCGACATTCAGCCTGGTGGCCAAGGCCCCGCCAAAAATAAAACCCCGGGCTTCAACCCCCACTACGTAATCAATTTTTTCCTGGGCAAATTTCTGAGCAATAAGCTCTACTGACTCCTTAAATGCCTTTTTATCTTTGATTAAGGTAGTGATATCCCGGAATAAAATCCCCGGTTTGGGAAAATCCGGGATACTGCGGATACTCTCGGCGAGGTATTTGTTGGTATTCACTTAAGAATCCTCCCTATAAGCGCCATAAATGGCGCCGCTACAGACTATTATTTCTCTTTCCTTGGCTTAACGCAGGACTCCCTCAATACTAGCTTGGCCGGTAGGATTGTTTTAGTCGGCAATTTTAACTTTCCCTGGGAAATCTGGTGCAGGGTTTCTAATCCCAACTGGCCCATCTCGACAATCGGCTGTCTCACTGTAGTCAGGCCGACTGAAGAATACATCGCCACCGGATTATCGTCAAAACCGATTATGGAAAGGTCCTCCGGAATAGCTAAGCCCTCTTTCCTAGCCAGGTCTATTGTCTCTAAGGCCATAACATCGGAGGCGGCGAATATGGCGGTGGGCCTGGTGTTTAGATGCAGAAGTTTTTCCGCGGACTGGCGGGCCGGGGTGCGCAGAAAATTACCTATGGTAATATACTCGTCCTTTAAGGGAATATTATGTTTGGCCAGGGCTTCTTTATAGCCTTTAAGCCTGGCCTTTCCGGCCTGAGTGCTCAGGTCTCCGGCAATGGTGGCGATCTTTTTATGGCCTAACTTTATAAGATATTCCATCGCCTCCAGGGCCGCTTTTTCGTTATCTATTGAAATACAATTTATGTTTTCCGTAAAGTGGTTATTCAGGACTAAATAAGGAATGCCTTTGGCAATCACCTTTAATAAAGTGGCCTTGTCTCCGTTGATGTCGGCAAACAAAATCCCGTCAATATAGCTTGAATTTAAAATCGGCCAACTCAGCCAGTCTTCGTGCTGGAGCCTTTCGGTGATATGAATAATTACATCCGCTTTCAGGTGGCTGGCTGAAAGGCTGACCCCTTTAATGATCTCCGAGGCGTAAAAAGAATGCAGGACATCCTCAAAGCGGGGAACAATCAGAGCAAAGGCTGTGGGTTTGGTTTTCATTGTCATTTCTTACTCCTTTATTTACGGTTAAGATAATTTATAGCCCAGCTGGTTTTCTTAAGTTCTTCCCATTGGACTGGCGAAGACAATCCTCCCCAGGAAGCAATCAAAAGGGATATCCGGATAATCCAGCCTAAGGTGTTTATTTCTTTATGCAAGGCTGCAGATAAAATTATATTGGTGATAATCGCGCTTAAGACAATAAAACTGCCGGTTTGGACCGGTAAAGAGTATAATTCTTTCTTTAAGCCCTGGGCATTATCCACCAACGCGCTGGTTTTGGCGCAGTTGGTTATTTTATCCTGCCAGGAATAAACAAATCTTGAAACTTTTTTTACTACCGCGCTATTTTCTAAGATTGCCGGATTAGGCTGGTCGCTAATCTCGGTTATTCTGCCTAAAAAACTGTATCTGAAATTGGTCTTCGTCCCTTGCCAAAACCGCTTGAGTGTTTTATGAATTTGACTGTTTTGGTATATTTGATTAAACCCGCGCTCCAGATCATTGTAAACCTTGGCGATACTTTTTACGGCCCTGATTGTCTGGCTGCCCTGAGTAAGATTCATATAAATTATTTTTGTTTTTGCTTTTGTTTTATTTCGCCTTGAGAAGATTCAATCATCCTGATTCTTTCTTTTAGGATGCCAATCTCCTGGTTCAGGAGGGATATTTTTTGCTCCAAAGGCATAAGCGTGTCTTTTATCTTATCGCCGGTTTCCGAAGCCGCGATCGCGCCCGCGACAGACGGATAGAGCGCCTCTAATTTATACTTAGCGGTAATAAAATCAATTACAGAATTAATTTTGATCGGTTTTTCTTTATAGTATAAGACATTATCCTTGAATTCCGCTTTTATTTTAAGCAGGGCGGGGATTTTCTTGAGCACCGGGTCGTCCTTGATTAATTTTTGTTGATTCCCCAGATCAATCTCGTAAGCTACCGGGATAGCTTTGCCTAAAGAAATAATCTCGGCGATAACCTCGCCTTTTTCATTTACTTCCCGATCGCCTTTTAAGATAAGCTGGGCGGTCTCGGGTTCGAGTTTATTCAAAATAAAATTAAGCTCAGTTTCAATAAATGTTTTAGGNNTAGCCGAAGTAAAACATCGGAGTCAGGCCCAAGAAAAACAAAAGCACCAGAAAATCAATCACATTTATCCTGCCGAATAATTTTCCTTTTTCGTCGATAATTTTCAACTAAAAATCTCCTCTCAAGCGCGATAAATCGCGCCGCTACGGAACGCGGATAACCCAAACTCTATTTTCATCCGAAAAGCCTTTTTTAATCTTCCTTTTCCTGGGCTGATACCAACTTACGCAGTTTTTTAAGAGCTACCTTTTCAATCTGCCTGATCCTCTCCCGGGAGACCTTGAGTTTTTTGGCTATCTGGGCCAGGGTATGCTGTTTTTCATCCTGCAGGCCAAAGCGCAAATCCAGGATCCTGCGTTCGCGCTCAGTCATATGATCCAGAAGGCCGCTTATCCTTTCTTTGTCCATAACCTTGGAGATTTTTTCTTGCGGGGATTCGGCATTGGTATCTTCAACCATATCCCTGACCTTATCCTCCCCTTCTTCCCCGATAGGGGCCTCTAAGGAAGAGGTTTTGGAGACCCAGGAGCTGACCTGCTTGAGCTTCTTCACGGTCACCTTCATTACCTTGGCCAGCTCATCATCGTTAGGCAGGCGGCCTAATTTCTGGGACAACGACTCATTGGCCTTTTTCCACTTGTAAATCGTCTCACCCATATACACCGGCAGGCGGATAAGCCGGGACTGGTCGGAGATGGCCCTGCCGATGGCCTGCCTTATCCACCAGGCGGAATAAGTGGAAAAACGGAATCCTTTGTGTGGATTAAACTTGTCCACCGCCCGCATCAGCCCCATATTCCCCTCTTCAATCAAATCCATAAGCGGCAGGCCAAAATAAGCATAGCGCTTGGCAATATTGATTACGATCCGTAGATTCGCGCGGATCATTTGTTTACGCGCCTCTTTATCTCCCCGCTTTACCTTTTTGGCTACTTCCAGCTCTTCCTTAGGGGTAAGCAGGGGAATATTACGAATGTCTTTTAGATAAGCTTTAAGTGATTCCATAGTTATAAGGTCACAAGCAGGCTGTGTCACAATGTCATCNNGCGAAGGATCTCGTCTTTTAAATTACCGACGAGATTCTTCGGTCGCTCTGCTCCCTCAGAATGACAAAATGGTCATTTTAAGAGATTATGACACAGTCTGAAGGTCACAAGTGAGCAAAAAAACATTATTTTTTCTCCTTTAACGCGGCCTGGGCCGCGGCCAGCCTGGCTATCGGGACCCTAAACGGTGAGCAGGACACATAGTTCATCCCCGCCTTATGGCAGAACTCTACTGACTTAGCCTCGCCTCCGTGCTCGCCGCAGATACCCACCTTTAAATCTTTTTTGGTTTTTCTTCCCCGCTGGATACCTATTTCAATCAACTGCCCCACGCCTTCCTGATCAACGGTCTGGAAGGGATCATCCGCCAGGATACCTTTATTCAGATAATCCGGCAGGAATCCTCCGATATCGTCGCGGGAGAAGCCGAAACTCATCTGGGTTAGGTCGTTGGTGCCGAAAGAGAAAAACTCGGCCACCTCGGCTAATTTATCCGCGATCAATGCCGCCCGGGGAATTTCAATCATCGTCCCGAACATATACGGTATCTTCTTCAGGTTATATTTTTGCAGGACCTCCTGGTAAACCTTCTTAAATATAGCCTGCTGATCAGTCAACTCTTTCACCGCGCAAACCACCGGCACCATTATCTCCGGCTCGGCTTTTACCCCGGACTTAAGCAGTTCCGCGGCGGCTTCGAAAATAGCCCGCACCTGCATTTCAGTTACCTCGGGATAAGTAATTCCCAGGCGCACCCCGCGATGGCCCATCATCGGATTGTTTTCATGCAGGGCATCGGCGCGTTTTTTGAATTCTTCCAGGTTTATCCCTAAGCTCTGGGCCAGTTCGGTCTGCTGTTTTTCCTCTCTGGGTATAAACTCATGCAAAGGAGGATCTAAAAGACGAATAGTAACCGGAAAGCCTTGCATCGCCTCTAATGTCCCTTTGATGTCGGATTTCACATAAGGAAAAAGCTCATCCAGGGCCTGTTTTCTCTCTTCCTTAGTCTTGGAAATAATCATCTTGCGCAGTTTAAACAAGGCCTCTTCGGAACCCTTGCCGTAGAACATATGCTCGGTCCGGAATAAGCCAATGCCTTCGGCCCCGAAAAATCTGGCCTTGCGGGCGTCTTCCGGGGTATCGGCATTGGTGCGCACCTTAAGCCTGCGAAAGGAATCACAGAGCTTCAGGAATTCAATCAATAACTTATTCTCTTCCGAGGCATCCATCATCTTTAACTGCCCCAGGTATACGTTACCCTTAGTGCCGTTTAAGGTAATCCAGTCGCCTTCCTTGATAATTTTATCACCGGCAGTTATGGTTTTGCTTCGCGAATCTATGTGCAAACCGCCACAGCCGACAATACAGCACTTACCCCAGCCTCTGGCCACCAGGGCGGCGTGAGAAGTCATTCCGCCTCTGGCAGTAAGAATTGCCTGGGCCGCGCGCATACCTTCAACATCCTCAGGATTGGTTTCCTCTCTTACCAGAATTACTTTTTTGCCGGTCTTGGCCCATTCTACCGCGTCGTTGGAAGAGAATACCACCATCCCCAGGGCCCCACCCGGCCCGGCAGGTAAACCCTTAGCCACCGGCTTGTGTTCCATCTCCATCTTGGGGTCAATTACCGGATGCAACAGCTCATCCAATTGATCCGGGCTTACCCTTAAGACCGCGGTCTCTTTCTTAATCAGCTTCTCTTTTACCATATCCACGGCCATCTTTACCGCCGCCGGGCCGTTACGTTTTCCTACCCGGCACTGAAGCATAAAGAGCTTGTTTTTTTCAATGGTAAATTCAATGTCTTGCATATCATGATAATGTTTCTCCAGGCGCCTCTGGATATCAAACAATTCTTTGTAGAGCTTAGGCATCCCTTTTTCCAGGGTTACCAGGTCCTTGTTATGCTCGCTCTGGGAATATTCGTTAATCGGAGCGGGGGTGCGGATTCCAGCCACCACATCTTCGCCCTGGGCGTTAATCAGATACTCGCCGTAAAATTTATTCTCGCCGTTTCCGGGATTGCGGGTAAAGGCCACGCCGGTGGCTGAATCATTGCCCATGTTCCCAAAGACCATAGTCTGGACATTTACCGCGGTGCCCCATTCATCGGGAATACGCTCTATCCGGCGGTAGGATACGGCCCGCTTGCCAAACCAGGAAGAGAATACCGCCCCAATCCCTCCCCAGAGCTGTTCATAATGCTCGTCGGGGAATTCCTTCTTTAACACCTCTTTGATTTTTGCCTTAAATAAAGCGCAGAGCTTTTTTAAATCCTCGACATTTAAATCCGTGTCGCTGGTAATGCCTTTCTGCTTCTTCATCTCTGACATAATCTTTTCCAGCTGTTT
>DOMD01000143.1 GCA_003510525.1 Candidatus Omnitrophota bacterium | reverse complement strand
ATCCTGCCCGGACGCATCCTCAAGGTATTCCGGAAAAGGTCCCTGATAGTGATATCACCCTTACCCTCGATATTTCCCGGCCTGGCCTCCAGGCTTACCACATGTTCCTGGTTTAATTTTAACTCCGCGGTATCTTCAATAGTAACTATCCTCTCCCGCGCTGAAATATAGCCGGATAATATATTTAAAGTCGTAGTTTTGCCGGAACCGGTGGCCCCGGAAAATATAATATTCAGCTTAGCCCGGATAGCCGCTATCAGAAAATCCGCCATATCCCGGCTTAAGGTATCTAAGGTAACCAGGTCTTCGATACTGCTAAAATCCTTGATGAATTTACGAATAGTAATTACCGGCCCGATCAAAGAAACCGGCGGAATGATTATATTCACCCGGGAGCCATCCGGCAAAGACACATCGGTAAAAGGGCTCAGCTCATCCACATGGCGGCGGGTGGGCATCAGGATCTTCTGGATGATATAAAGAAGGTGCTGATTATTCTCAAAAGTTATATCCGAAAGAAGCATCCTGCCCTCTTTTTCCACATAAACTTTCTTGGGGCCGTTAACCATTATCTCGGTAACCGCCTTATCCTCCAAGAGGGCTTTGAGCGGCCCAAAACCCATAAATTCATCAATCAGCTCGTCAATTATTTTTTTACTGCCGTTTTCGTCCAACTGCAGGCGCTCCCTGATCCTGATCTCTTCAACAATTCTGGCCACGGTAAAACGCAGTTCCTGCTCATTTATCTTCTCTTTGGTGAAGATATGGCTATGTTCCTTAAGGCGGTATCTGACTTTTTCTTTCAGCTCTTTGGACATAACTTTTTATACTCCTTGATAATCTCATTCACCGCCTCGAGTCCGGAAATCTTTTTAAAAGGCTTGGCGCCCCTATAAAAGATACCCTCAGTCTTCCCAAAGGCAACCGCTAAATCCGCTTCCTCGGCTTCACCCGGGCCGTTGACCACACAGCCCATCACCGCTATCTTAAAAGGCTTAGGGGAAAAATGCGCCTTTTGGGCGGATAACCTGCCCTGCAGTTCAGCCACGATTTTCTCTATGTTCACCTCAGTCCTTCCGCAGGCAGGGCAACTGATAATCTCCGGGCCGAAACTCCCCATGCCTAAACTGGCTAAAATATAACGGGCCGTCTTTATTTCCTCAACCGGATCACTGGTTAAAGAAACCCTCAAGGTATCTCCGATGCCTTGAGCCAGCAAAACCCCCAAAGTAATTGCTGATTTTATCTTACCGGCTTCGGGAAAACCGGTAGCCGTAAGCCCTAAATGCAGGGGGTAATCGCATTTTTTAGCCATCAACTGATAGGCCTCTATGGTATCCAGGACATTAGAGCACTTCAGAGAAATCACGATGTTGGTGAATTTTAAATCCTCTAAAATCTTGAGGTAATCCAAAGCGGCCTTGACTAATTTTACCGGCGGCCTCAATTTTTGATTGTATCTGAATATCTTAGGAATAGAGCCGGAGTTTAAACCCACCCGGATAGGCAAAGAGCAATCCTTGGCCGCGGCAAGCACTTCTTTAAGTTCTTCCCGTTTATAAATGTTTCCCGGATTAAGCCGAATCTTATCCGCGCCGGCTGAAATAGCGCTCATTGCCAGCTTCCAGTTAAAATGAATATCCGCGACTAAAGGAATAGCTATAGCGCTTTTAATCCGGGAGATTGCCCGGGCATCTTCTTCATCCCGAACTGCCACCCGCACGATATCACAACCAGCCGTCTGCAAGGCCTTGATTTGGGCAATTGTCTTACGATAATCCTTGGTCGGCACCTTGGTCATTGACTGGATAGCAATAGGATTATTGCCTCCGATTTTAACCTTGCCTATTTTTACTTCCTTGGCTTTTCTGCGTTTTATAATCATCTAAATTTATTCACTACATCCACGGCCTTTTGCCAAAGCCCGAATTTTACCAAATCATTCAAAAAGACAAACACCGCCAAACTGATAATAAATCCAAATCCAACCTGGCCTATTTTTTCTTCTACCTTTGGGCTTAAGTGCCGGCCGCGCAATTTCTCTAAACCCAAGAAAAACAAATGCCCGCCGTCTAAAATCGGAAAAGGCAAAAGGTTAAAGATACATAGCGAGGCGCTTAAAACCGCCATTAAATGCAGAACCGCGTTAAAGCCGATTTTAACTGCCTCATTAGTCACGTAAAACATCCCCAGGGGGCCGGTAACATTATCTTTAAAAGAAAGCCCTCCGGTAAGCATCTTGCCAAAAGCCGACAAGGTAAGGGTAGTCAAATTCCAGAGATTTTTTCCGGCCAAAACAAAACCCATGAACACATTATGCTTCACAATTACGGTTTCACCCTTTGGCCTTATTCCCAGGAGGCTTATTCTCTGCTTATTTCCTAGCATATTTTTAACTGTCTCCTGGGTAAGCTTAGCGGTTAATTCTACCTTCTCGTTATTTCTCAGTAACTCTAATTTCACCGATGATGATTTATTCTTATAAATAATCTCCTGAAGCTGATTCCAATACTGAACATTCTTTCCCTCTATGGAAACAATCAAATCATCTTTCAGGATTCCGGCGGACTCAGCCGGATAGCCGGCCATTACTTCACCCACCCTGGTGGTAAGATTAGGATAACCTACTAAGTTAACCAGCCACAGACAAATAAAAGCCAGGAGATAATTTAAGGCCGGCCCGGCGGCGATGACCTTAGCCCGATCCAGAGGCTTGCGGCCTAAAAACTCATGAGGTTCGCCTTTACACTCCTCCCGGTTATCTCCGGCCAGCTTCACGTACCCGCCAAAGGCAAAAAGGCACAAGGTATATTCAGTATCTCCTCTTTTATAGTTTAACAACTTCGGCCCAAACCCCAGCGAAAATTTCTCCACCCGGATACCCAGCCTGCGCGCCTGGGCAAAATGGCCGTATTCATGCACCAAAATCATTATGCTTAAGATAATTAAAAATATTAATAAGGAGAACATTTACCCTCGCTTTGCTCGGGAGAAACCAGATACCAGTTGCCAGAAACCAGAAAATTTTACTGGTTACTGGTTACTGGTTTTGACTAATCTCGCGATCAACTCTCTTGCTTCCTGTCTGGCCCAGGTATCCGCTTCCAATATCGCCGGCAGATTAGGATTTTTAAACGTCTTATGCTTAGACATTATCTTTTCAATAATATCCGGAATAAGCGTAAAACCTATTCTCTGATCCAGAAAGGCCGAAACCGCCTCTTCATTTACCGCGTTCATTACTGCCGGAGCCGTCCCGGCGTCTCTCGCCGCCTGGTAGGCGAAATCAAGGCAGGGAAATTTTTTGTTATCAACTTTATCAAAGGTTAAACTTTCAATACTAAAAAAATCCAGGTGGTTTTTCGGATTGGACAGCCGCCGGGGATACGTAAGGGCGTATTGTATGGGAAGGCTCATATCGGTTACCCCTAATTGGGCCAGCACACTTCCGTCAACAAACTCCACCATGGAATGAATTATTGCCTGACGGTGGATAAGCACCTCAATATTCCTAACCTCAACGTCAAAGAGCCAGCTGGCCTCAATCACTTCTAAACCCTTATTCATCAACGTGGCCGAATCCACGGTTATTTTCCGGCCCATCTTCCAGCGGGGGTGATTTAAAATATCTTTCTTGTTTAGATATTTAAAATCTTTCAGCGCCACATCATAAAGCGCCCCTCCGGAGGCAGTTAAATAAAGTCTTCTCAGCTCATCTTGCTCTTTGCCCTCTAAACACTGAAATATGGCGGATTGCTCGCTGTCTACCGGAATAAGCCTGGCTTTTGACTTTTTAAGCTCACCCATTATAATTGAGCCGGCCATTACCAGGGCCTCTTTATTGGCCAGGGCAATATGCTTACCCGCCCTGATTGCCGATAAAAGCGGATGCAGGGCAGCCGAGCCGCTCAATCCGATTACTACGATATCCACGTCCCTATCCGAGGCTATCCGGTTCAAGCCTTCGATGCCGTAATAGATATCGCGCCCGCCGATTTTATTTATCTTCTTGCCGGCCTCTTCATCTCCAACAGCTATCTTGCCCGGCTTAAATTCAGCTGCCTGTCTTTTAAGAGACTCAATATTTTTGTTTACCGCTAAGGCCTCTAATTTAAACTCACCCGGATACTGCTTGATTACTTTTAAAGTAGTAACCCCGATTGAACCGCTTGAGCCTAAAATCGCGACCCGTTTCATCTCTAAGATCAGCCTTTATTAAAAACATTGCTCATATAAAAATAAAAAGCCGGGGCGGTGAATAATAAGCTGTCAATCAGGTCCAAAATCCCGCCCAGCCCGGGAAACAGAAGCCCCGAATCCTTAACCTGACAATCCCGTTTAATCAAGGACTCGGAAAGGTCTCCTAATTCCGCTATCAAGGCGATTGCCAAGCCCAGAACCGCCAGATGCAAATAGGAAAAACCCAGAAACGGCCGGCAGAGCATCGCGGTGAGAATACCAAAGAGCAATCCGCCAACTAAGCCCTCCACGGTTTTTTTAGGGCTTATCCGGGGAAGCAATTTGTGCCTGCCTACGCGGCTGCCTACCAAATAGGCCCCGATATCCGAGGATTTAGTAATTAAAATAAGCGCCGCCAGATACCCTTCGCCTCCGGGCAGATAACGCACCTTAACCAAAAAACTAAAGAACCAGGAGACATAGATGATGCCGAATAAGGTGGTAGATATGCCGGCCACGGCCTGAGAGCTATCCTGTCTTTTCAACTGCAGGATAAAAAGGGTAAATAAGGCCAACACAATAAATAAAAGCTCCCAACCCTTGGTCAGTTCAAACCTAAAAAGGACGGATAAGGGAATAGCCACCCCCAGGATCATCCCAAAATATTTATAGATAGGTATCCCTTTTTTTTCAATCAGGCCGAAGAACTCATACAGCCCCCCGATCACCAGAGCCAGGAAACACACGGCAAAGACAAGCTGATATTTAATTGTCAGAAATATTACTACCGACCAGATTATAGTACTAATAAGCCTTTGTTTAAACATTCACCCTCGTTTCCTGCCGGTAGACAGGAAGTAGCGGTTGCCGTAAGGCAACGCGACTATGTTTAGGTCAGCTTACGCTGACCGCTACTTCATTATTCAATATTCAAAGATTTATCCGTGCCGGCCGCATTCAGCCGCAGGCTAATCCGCCTTCGGCGGAAACCATGAACTAATTAAATTCCCCCGAACCGTCTTACCCTGGCTTGATATTCGCCGATTGCCTCTTCTAAGTTTTCCTTCTTAAAATCAGGCCAGTAGGTTTTCGTAAAGAATAGCTCAGCATAGGATAACTGCCAGAGGAGAAAATTGCTGATACGCTGTTCTCCGCTGGTGCGGATAAGCAAGTCAGGGTCGGGAATTCCTTTAGTGTCCAGAAAATCCCCTATTCGCTCTTCGCTTACATCTTCCGGCCTGAGTCTTTTCTCCAGGATATCATCAGCTATTTTCTTAACCGCGTCAGTTATCTCCTGGCGCGAGCCGTAATTAAAGGCAAAGACTGCCGTCAGTCCACGGTTGTTTTTGGTCTTCTCTTTGGCCGCGAGCAATTTCTTCCAAAGGCGCTCCGGGATAGGCTCTTTACGGCCTATGGTCAGAAACCGGATATTATTTTTCATCATCATCCGAACATAGCGGCCCAGGAAAATATCCAGTAAATGCATCAGGATACCCACTTCAACCTTGGGCCTCTTCCAATTCTCGGAGGAGAAAGCGTAAAAAGTAACGAACTTAATTCCTAAATCTGAAGCCTGGCTTAAAATCTCTTCCACCCGCTTTATCCCTTCGCGGTGCCCCTGGGCGCGGGTGAGACCTTTATTCTTAGCCCAGCGGCCGTTACCGTCCATAATTATGGCAATATGCCCGGGAAGGTTGGATGTATCAATCATTCTTTCTGCTGTCGGCTGAAAGCTGAGGTAGGGGCGGTTCGCGAACCGCCCCTACTGGTGTATCCTGTAATCTATATCCGCGAAGATGTTGTCTTTATATTCGATATCCTTAAGCCAGGGCTCCTCCACGGAATTGGCTTTAATCTCTTCATAAAGTTTATTAAACCTCTGGATGTGCTCCTGGGTGCGCTTTAAGGCATAGCTGACATGGGTGCCGGTAGCCATAATAAAGGCCCAATCCGATGACTGTGCCAGGAACAATTCCCTTAAGGCCTGATTTAAAGCCCGCCGGATTAAACCGCTTGCTTCGGGAAAGCTTTTTACCAATTCATCCATCCTCCAGCTCGCCTCATGCAAGTGGCGATAGGCCCAGTCATTGGTCCCCTGCAGCCAAACCTCGGAGTATCCTTTATATCCCCAACTGGACATTGAGGGAGTAATCACCTGATTGCGCGGATTCTCCTCGAGATATTCCACCGCGTTAGTCATTTGGATGATATTTTGGTCAAAATAGATTTTACGAATAAGAAAATCCAGCCACATCGGCCCTTCAAACCACCAATGGCCGTAGAGTTCGGTATCATAAGGAGAAACTATAATCGGTTTCTTCTCTAAGATCTCATAAAGATACTCTGCCTGGCGCTGGCGGTTAAACAAAAAGTTTCCGGCATGCTCCGCCGCTTTCTGCCTGGCTAACTCCGGCAGGTAAGGCTGTTTTTGGCCGGTAGTTCCGGTAATCCGGTAGTATTTTATCCCGGTATTTATCCTTGTTCCGTCTGAGGAAATATAGGGCTTAATATACTCATAGTCTAAATCAAAACCGATATCCCGGTAAAACTCCCGGTAATGATAATCTCCGGGATAACCCTCAATTGAAGACCAGACCTGCTTTGAAGACTCCAGGTCGCGGCCAAAACAAGCTACTTGAGAAGAGCGGCAGTACACCGGCGCGAATACCCCGTATTTAGGCCGGGGTGAACCATGGAGAAGGCCGTGGGCATCGGTAAAAAAGTATTTTAAGCCCGCGTCTTTCAGGAATTGGTCGTCCCCGGGATTATAACCGCATTCAGGAAGCCAGATACCGCGCGGCGGGCGGCCAAACACCTTTTCATACTGGGATACCGCCGCCCTCAGCTGGGCCCTTATGGAAGATTTAGCCACCTCCATCAGGGGAAAATAACCGTGGGTTGCCCCACAGGTGATAATTTCCAGTTTTCCTAAATCCTGAAATCTTTTAAAGGCTGAAACGAGATTACGGTGATACTGATTAAAGATATCACGGCAGGATTTAAAACGTTTAAAATACATCCGGCTTAAAGCGTTAAACTCCGGCTCAAAACGGGTACGCTCAATCTCGTGTTCGGAAAGCTCAATCAACTTTCCTATGTGCCTTACATAACGTTCCTGAAGCAGGCTGTCGCTGAGCATAGAAATGAGCGTCGGGGTAAGCGACATCGTCACCCGGAAATCCACTCCGTCTTTAACCAATCCCTCAAAAACCTCAATCAAAGGAATATAGGTTTCGGTGATGGCTTCATACAGCCAATCTTCTTCCAGAAAATCATTAAACTCCGGATGGCGCACATAAGGCAGATGCGTATGTAAAACCAGACAAAGATATCCTTTATTCATAGTAGAGGCAACCTCATGTGGTTGCCCGTTTTTAAACATGGCTCCGTTTTCATATAATTGGCCTTTCGCAGGGCAGGCACATAGGCCTGCCCCTACCTGGTTTCCTTGGTTACCACAGGCGTGATCACTCTTTCATCAAGGCTGTCTGCTGATACGGCCTTAACCGGGATGATCTGTTTTCCGTCAGGCAGGCTGAAACGCAAAGAGAAAGTTCCGTCCGGCCGCAGGGCGATTTCCTTTCCCGAAACTGTAACCTTGGCATCCGGCTCAGTTGCCCCATAGACAATCAACTCAGTATTCACCACTAACCAGAATTCGCGTTTGTATTCCTCTTTCTTAACCGGACTAAAAAACCCCGAAGAAACACCCCCTGAACCTTGAGCTCTTTTTTGCAGTTCTAACCAGGGCGCCTTTAGCTTAACCGGTGAGCCCCCCAAACCGACGCTTGAGGCATAAAGCCGGCTGAATAACTCATCCGGCACCATCCACTCCTCATCCGTAACCCAGGAAGGAGCATCAAGGGGAGTAGTTACTATATTAGAACGGGCTATGGTTATAAATCTTCCGTCCGAAAGCTTCAAGCCTACATCAACGCACCATGACCTGCCCGGGCCCGCGGTATCAATATACCAGCTCTTGGCATTCTGATGTATCTCAATGTCAAAAGAACGGTGGGCGTTTGAACCGTTAAAATTAATGCAGCTCACATCATAAACTCGTAAGACCTTCTTGGCGGTTGCAAATAATTTAGCTAATTCATTCTTCAGCTTTCCCCAGGTGCCCTCGCGCACCTCCCAATAAGTATGCAGCCACCAGGGATCGCGCACCTGCAAAACGATAAGGTCCTTATCATAGCCTTGAGGAAGCTCTTTTTTCTCAAAGTCCGCCCGGGCCGGCTCAACAGCCTGAACAGTTTTAGCAATCCTGTTTTCCGGATGAGTAAAATATTTGGCCTCCTGGGCGGTTAGGGCCTTTCTAACGGCTGCCAACCTCGTTGTTTTGGCTTTGACAGCCGGCTTTTTTTTGAATACGGCCTTACTCAAAACCTTGCGCACCTTGCTGGATAAAGATTCGACTTTTTTCCCGACGGAAAGCCGGGATCCCGAGCTTGTCGGGACCCGGTGAAGAATCGGGATCCCGGCCTTACCGGGAGAGCTTACTTTTTTTATCTTCTTAAGCGCCTTAGCCATATCTCTCGCCTCCAATCTTACAAAAATGGAGGATAACTTACTTCTTATCCTCCATCTTGCCTCTCCTTAAATATTTTCTAAAAACAAGCCGGAAAACTTATTCCTTTTTCACATCTAAAACCTCTTGAGAATTGTTTTCCAGCTTTTCGTTGATGCGGGTAACCCGCTCTAACTCAACCTTTAAGGCGTTCTCGGCAACCTGCTCCTGGGATAAGGTTTTTTTGGTTATCTCATGAGCCGCTTTTTCCCCGGCAAGCTGGGTCTGGGTACTTTTAAGCTCCCCGGACAGGTCAGCCTTTTCCTTTTCTAATTTGGTATTTTTTTCTTCTAACTCCATACTGAGAGCCGCTTTATCCACGGCCAGCCTCTTTTGGCGGGATAATTCCTTTAAGGCCCCCAGCCAAAGAATAAAAAATATCAACGCGACAACCGAAAGAATCATAGCTACTCTACCTTTTATTTTATCGTCCATTCAATCTCCTTTTAAGAAGTTAGAAGCTTAAAACTCACAGCTTCTTTTTTATTTGAAATAAGACTTAGGCCCTTTGGTTACCGGCTCTTCTTCAATCGCCGCTGACGCATTCTCTTCTTGTTTCCTTACTTTAGCCACCTTGGGAAGAACCACAATCTCAACCCGCCGGTTCATCTTCATTCCTTCTTTACTGTCATTAGAAGCTACCGGATGAAACTCACCATAAGCATCTGCCGACATTCTTCTTCCGGTAATGCTTTTTTCTTCCAGATAATGCAGGACGCTTAAGGCCCGGGCAGAGGAAAGCTCCCAGTTAGATTCCCATCCGGAATATTTTATCGGCTGGGTATCGGTATGGCCTTCTATCCCGATGTTAAAATCATTCAAATTGTCCTTCAAGACTACCGCCACTTTCTCTAAGGTAGGAATAGCCTCCGAGCGCAGTTTAGCCTTACCCGAATCAAAAAGGATGTCGGCAACAAAGGTAATTACCAGGCCCTTCTCAGCCATATCCAAACGCACATCCTTATCGGCAATCTCCTGCTTCAGCCGTTCGGCCAGAAGATTCCGGGCCGAGGCCAACTCATCCAATTGACTGCTTAATTTGTCAATTTTCTCTAAATCCGAGCGCCGTCCTTTTTGAAAAATTACGGTGCATCCGGAAAGCCCGATGCCGATAATAAGAATACAAAACCCATACATAAGCCTATTCATTCTCTTCATTGCTCCAGCGCTCCTTTAAATATTATTTAAGCTTTTCTGTCCCCACCGGATTTAAAATAACACAACAATTTACCTAAGTCAAGTAAAATCGCAATCTTACGGTCTTTACAAATTTTTTCGGTGGTAGTTATTTAGACAAGGCTTCATACATCTTGACGGCTTTGTCCATTTCTTTCAGGATGGTGCTCAACAGTTCCACCACCGCGGCCGCTTCCTCTTTAGAAACATAATTATCCATATTAGAAGTCTTCTCTACCAGGGGTTTGACCGCTGACCAGAAACTGCCGACCAAATCCAACTGGGATATTATTCCCTCGTCTCTGCTTATAGGAAGGCCAAGCTCGCTGTCGCCGTCTTTGAGCCCTTTCAAAGTCCGGTCAAAAAGCGAAGCCGTATCGCGCAGCATCTTACTATTACTTACCATATCAATCTTTAAATACATCAGCAGAGCCTCTTTAGACATCTTCTGGGTAAGCATCCGCTGTTTTCCGGCCAGGTTAATTACCAGGGCTAAGGCCGGGTCTTTAGTTAAAACCTTTCCCGCTTCCTGCTCAAACATCTTAACCGTTGAATCCATCGTGGTGAGAATAGGCAGATTCAGCTTGGCTAATACCGGCAGTTCAACCGGCGTAAGAACTCCCCCTTCGGTAACCTTGGATAATAACGGAATCATCTCATCAAACAAAAGGTTTATCTTATCCAACTTAGTGGTAATTTCCTCATTTTCGCAGGCAGGCAGATTCAAAGACGCGTCTCCGTCCCGCAGGCCTTTTAAGACCTTCTCAAAAGTGTTCATTGTCTCTTTTAAATTCTTACGGTTTTCCTCGGCATTTATTCCGGAAGTAGCCAAAAGCGCCTCTTTGGTCATCTTCTGGGAAAGCATCCGCTGTCTTCCGGAAAGATTCATAATCACACCCCACTGCTCATTAGACACCGCGGCAAAATTCGCCGATATAACCGTAACCCCGGCCAAAGCTAAGATTAAAGATGCCAATCCAACTTTTTTCAACATTGTAACTCCTTTCTTTTTTTGTTGTGAGGAAAAATCTAATATGAGATCGCTATCCTTTTATTTTCCTCCTTGTGTTTTAATAATACCCCGTCTTCCTTATATTTCTTAAGCAAGAAATGGGTTACCGTGCCCCGGACATTCTCCATACAGGAAAGCTTCTCGGCCACAAAATTAGAGACCGTATGCATGCTCTTTCCTTCAACTACCACTAATAAATCATAGGTCCCGGAGATAAGGTAACAGTTGGTTACCTCAGGGAATAAATATATCCTCTCGGCAATCTTGTCAAAGCCCAAATCCTTCTGGGGCACGATGTTTACCTCAATCAGCGCCCGGACATCCGATTCCTCGTCGCGGATAAGCTCTTTATTTATCACCGCCTTATATTTCAGGATTACCTTATCTTTCTCGTATTTTCTGATTGCCTTTTTGACTGAAGAAACATCTTTTTTGAGCATCCGGGCAATCTCCTCAGGAGTGGCCCGGGCATCCTTTTCCAAAATCTCTAAAATCTCATCCATCTTCTTACCCCCCTTCTCCTCGTATAATATATCTAATAACATGTTAATGCCGAATTTCTAATGACGAATTCCTAATGAATGACCAGCACCTAATGCCAAATAAGAAATTCGTTATTTGGTCATTGGGCTATTAGACATTCATTCGTCATTCGGATTTAGCCATTAGTCATTTTCATGTTACTTAAATTATTACTTAGATATCATACTATTGATCTGCTTCCATAATTCCTTGGCTTCTAATTTTTCCTTACGGTCAAAATAAATATTTTTTCCGGACGAACAAAGGGGAAGACCGAGCACAGGATTACACTCATTCAGCAGGCCTAATTTATATCCGGCCAACCCCGCCCGGTACATTATCCGGTTATCAATATTCAGGGTAGAGGCGCTCTTGGCGGCGCTGGAGATGGCAATGCCTAAATCCAGAAGCTTAAAAATGCAAAAAGGGCCGGGCATAAATATGGTTTCCGGACGAGCCGCGCTTAAAAATTCCTGACAGCCTTTAAAGCCGCATCCTCCGCAGTTAAAACCCAAAGGCTTTCTGCCTTTGACTCCTATAATNNGACTTATCAATGGCGTCGGCGTCGCTGTGCCAATCCAGCTCTATCGCCTTTTTGGTCATATCTCCGCTATTTTCCTTAATCAGAAAAACGGCCATCCTCTTAATTTCATTAACCAAAGCGGTCTTTTCAGAATCATTTAATATCTTATATGAAATATCATCCACGCCAGCGCTTTTGGGCGCGGTGCGGATAGAGATTCCGATAAGTTTCGCCGCCTCTTTTACCGCTTCCGTTTCCCGCATCTTAGAGTTTTCCCAACAACGTCAAGACTCCGATAAGAATAAATATACCCGCGCTGACAAAACGCAAGATATGGATAGGCACGCATTTTGCTACCGCGTCCCCTAACAAAACCGCTAAAAGGGTTGCCACCGCGAACGCCAGCATCGCCCCGCAAAATATCGGCCAAGGGGACTTGGTTTTCGCGGTCAGGCTTAAGACTGCCATCTCCGTCTTATCCGCTAACTCCGCGACAAGTATCGTGGTAAACGCGGTAAAAAAAATACGCCAATCCATTATTTTCCCTTGACCGCCTGGGCGGTTACAATCGCCTCGGCTACCTGGCGCATTGACTTGCGTGAATTCATACTGTATTTCTGAATCGTCCGGTAGGCCTCATCCTCAGAGAAGTTTTGCTCCCGCATCAATATTCCTTTAGCCTTTTCCACAACCTTACGGGTCTCCAACTCTTCCTGAATAATCCGGCTCTTTACTATCAGTTCGGTATTTTCAATCACCATTGCCGCCTGATTGGCCACGGTAGTCAGCATATGGATTTCGTTCTTGGTAAAGCTATGAGGCTTGGAAGTATAAAGATTGATAACTCCGATTACCTTTCCTTTTACCATCATCGGAACACACAACAAAGAAGCCAGGGCTTCCTTCTTGGCTATATCTTTATATTTATACTCCTTTTCCTGAAGGACATCATACACCGCGATCGGCCTTTTTTCCGAGACTGCCTTACCGGCAATGCCCTCGCCGATTTTCAGAGGCGGCTTTTTATTATAGCTTTCGGATATAGACTGGGTTGCCCGGATAATCAGCTCCTGTTTCTTCTCATCCAAGAGCATCAAAGAGCAGATTTTTGAACCCAGGGTCTGGGCGGTAACCGTAACTATCAAGCGCAGGATATCGTCTAAATAAAGGTCTGAGGTAATTGCCTGGGCTATCTTGGAGAGGGCTTCAATATGATTACCGGCTTTTGGCATTTTTACAACCGCGAAAGCGCGAAATTATTTCTACGCTCCAACGTCCTTTCAGTTTAATAATGCTATTTTTCCTGGTCCTTGCGATTGCAGGCTTTAACGCAGATTCCGCAGATA
>DOMD01000175.1 GCA_003510525.1 Candidatus Omnitrophota bacterium | reverse complement strand
TAAACCCCGTTAGAGATAGGTCGCCTTTAGGCGACCGTTTTCTCTTATTCTCTTTTATCTCTAACGGGGTTTTCCGACGAAAAAACATTGACCCCGTTAGAAATTATGATATATTATTTAAATGCGGCCTGTTTCTAATGGGATGTTTCTGACGGGGTTTAACTTAGGCTTGTCTCAACCTCAACCTTGACCTCAGCCTTTTTACTTGACAATGTATAATCCGGGTGATTAATAAAATGCTAAGAGTAGGAATATTAGGAGTGAGAGGATATACCGGGGAAGAGTTAATCAGGATTTTGTTAAAGCATCCCCGGGTAAGGATAAGCTATCTTACGGCCAGATTAAATAAGCCGGCTCCGATAGCGGAGATATTTCCTCAATTTAAGGGCCGGTTGGATTTGTGGTGCGAGAATCTGGATTTATCTCAGGCTGTCCAATCCGCGGATTTGTTTTTCCTGGCCTTGCCGCATACCAGTTCTATGGATGTGGTCCCCACCCTGCTAAGGGGAGGGAAAAAGGTTATTGATTTAAGCGCGGATTACCGGCTGGATGACTATAGGCTTTATGAAGCCTGGTATAAGGTCAAGCATAAGGATAAGGCGAATATTAAGAAGGCGGTGTATGGCCTGTCGGAGATTAACAACTCAAAGATAAAAAAAGCGGGTTTTATAGCCAATCCCGGATGCTATCCCACCGCGGCGATTCTAGCCTTGGCTCCCTTATTAAAAGAAAAATTCAGCCCGCGAGAGATTATCATTGATGCCAAAAGCGGTTACAGCGGAGCCGGAAGAAGGCCGGCGGATGACCCTTTTTGGGCCGAGCTAAAGGACAATTTCAAGGCCTATAAGGTTGATGCCCATCAGCATACGCCTGAAATAGAGCAGGAGCTGTCTAAGCTGGCCAAGAAAAAGATAAAGGTTACCTTTGTTCCCCATCTTTTGCCAATAGAAAGGGGAATTTTGGAAACGATATATGTGAAAGTCAGCCATCAGCCCTGCCTTGCCGGCAGGCAGGCAT
This sequence comes from Candidatus Omnitrophota bacterium, assembly GCA_003510525.1. Lineage (GTDB taxonomy): Bacteria > Omnitrophota > Gorgyraeia > Gygaellales > UBA12090 > UBA12090. The sequence continues at coordinate 4,611 of DOMD01000175.1, read as the reverse complement.
CAGCTATCAGCCATCAGCTAACAAATGCTTATAAAAAATACTATAAGGATAAACCGCTGGTGAGGATAAAAAACGAAGGCGAATTTCCTTGTTTGAGGGATGTTCAGGGAACCAGCTTTTGCGATATCGGGGTTAAGGTGAGCGCGGATCAGAAAACAATTATTATAATTTCCGCGATAGATAATCTGCTTAAGGGCGCCTCAGGCCAGGCAGTGCAGAATATGAATTTGCTCTGCGGCTTCAAAGAAACTGAGGGTTTGCTATGAGAGAGCATAAAAACGCCATAACCCTGGCTAAGGGGTTTAGGTCGCAGGCAATAGCGGCGGGGATAAAGAAATCCGGCGGCCTGGATTTGGCTTTGATATATTCCGATATCCCGGCATCCGCCTGTGGTATGTTTACCAAAAATAAGTTTGCCGCGGCCCCGGTTGAGCTTTGCCGGGAACATCTGAAATCAAAAAAGGCCCAAGCTATAATAGTCAACAGCGGGAATGCTAATTGCTACACCGGAAAGCCGGGAATGGAAACGGCTAAGTCTACCGCTTCGCTTGGCGCGGGGCTATTAGGAATAGATAAAAAAATGGTGCTGGTTGCCTCGACCGGAATTATCGGCCGTCGGCTTGATTTCTCCAAGATAAAGAAGGCCTTGCCGTCTTTGGTTGGCTCTTTAGATAGAAGCAGTGGTAATAAGACAGCCCAGGCCATAATGACTACTGATACCAAACCTAAAGCCTTAGCGCGGGAGTTGGAGATAAGCGGAAAAAAAGTAACTATCGGGGCAATTGCCAAGGGGGCGGGAATGATTGCTCCGGATATGGTTTACACTGAGCATAGTCGAAGCGCCACTATGCTTTGCTTTATCACTACTGATGTGTTAATTGAATACCCGGCATTAAAAGAGGCCTTGAAGCAGGCAGTTGAAGATTCTTTTAATATAATTACTATTGACGGATGCATGAGCACTAATGACAGCGTGATTATTTTGGCTAACGGTTTAGCGGAAAATAAGAAAGTCTGTTTAGGCGCGCGGGATTTTCTTAAGTTTAAAACTGCCTTAAGTGAAATTTGCCTGGGTCTAGTCAAGATGATTATTTTGGATGCTGAGGGAGCCGGCAAGTTTATAACTATTCAGGTATCCGGAGCCAAGGATAATGCGCAGGCTAAAAAAGCGGCTTTGGCCGTGGCCAATTCTAATCTTTTTAAGACCGCTGTTTACGGCGGAGGCACTAACTGGGGAAGGATAGTGGCGGCGGTGGGGGCTTCCGGGGTAGAGGCCAGAGAAAAAATAAAAATAGAGGGTGATTCTTTCCGGAAAAAGGATATAATAGTCAAGATAGATTTAAGGGTTGGTAGAGGCAAGGCCGTAGTGTATACCTCAGATCTAACCCCGGAATATATCAGGATAAACGCGGAATATAATTAAAGAGAGCGCGGAAACACGCGGAACAGTCCGCGGAACCACGCATAAATGTATTGCGTAGTTCAGCGTATAGTTCCGCGTAGTTCAGCGATTTTTACATGGAAGACGCGATTAGAAAAGCGGATGTGTTAATTGAGGCTTTGCCTTATATTAAAGAATTTCACCGTAAGGTGATGGTGATAAAATACGGCGGGAGCATTTTAGGCGATGAAAAAATCCGCCAGGGAGTTTTAGAAGATATTGTTTTTTTAAGCTATATGGGCTTATGTCCGGTCCTGGTTCATGGCGGCGGACCGAATATATCCGAGAGGATGAAGCAGGAGGGTATGAAGACCGAGTTTGTGGATGGGATGCGGGTTACCGACGCGAAGACCCTGGCGGTGGTCGAGGAAGAGCTGGAGAAGCTTAACGCGATAATTGTTTCGGAGCTTCAGGAATTAGGCCAAAAGGCGACAGGGTTCTCCAGCAAAGATAGCGGGGTAATCTTAGCCCGTAAAAAGATAGAGACCAAGGATTTGGGTTTGGTTGGCGAAGTGGAAGCGATAGACACTGAGCCGATACTCCGGGAAACTAAGAATTACTCTATCCCGGTATTGTGTCCGATGGGAAAAGGCAAAGACGGAAAAACCTATAATATTAATGCTGATGAGGCGGCCTCCAGGGTTGCCTCCAGCCTGTCGGCGGAAAAATTAGTGGTTTTGACTAACGTGCGGGGAATTATGCGCTCAACCAGCGACACTAGTTCGCTTATTTCCACCTTGACTATTTCCGAGGCCAATGGTTTGATTAAGGAAGGGGCAGTGCATCAAGGGATGATCCCTAAGGTAAAGAGCTGTATATCCGCTTTAGAGGCCACAGTAAAGAAGACCCATATTATAGATGCCCGGATCCCCCATGCCTTGCTTTTAGAGATTTTTACCAAACAGGGAATCGGCACCGAAATCATTAAATAAGTTAAAAGTTAAAACTAAAAACGCAAAATTACGATCTAAAAGTTAGATGAAGAAACAAGAAATATTCCAAGCCTATCAGGATTATATTATGCCTACCTATACCCGAATGCCTTTGATTTTTGTCAAAGGAAAGGGGATGAAGGTTATTGATATTGACGGTAAGGAATACCTGGATTTTTTTCCCGGCTGGGGGGTGAGTTCTTTGGGGCATTGCCATCCGGATGTGGTCTCGGCGGTTCGGGACCAGATAGATAAGCTGATTCATCTGCCTAACAATTACCTGTCTATTCCCCAGGCAAAATTAGCCAAAGAGATAATTTGCCACTCCTTTCCCGGCAAGGTGTTTTTTGCCAATTCCGGGGCTGAGGCCAATGAGGCCGCGGTAAAGCTCACCCGGGCCTATGGCGAAGGCAGGTATGAGATAATTTCATTTAATAATTCCTTTCACGGCCGGACCCTGGCGGCCTTGACTATGACCGGACAGGCAAAATATCAAGAGGGCTTCGAACCGCTTCCCGCGGGATTTAAGAGCGTTGCCTATAATGATAGAGATGCCCTAAAAAAGGCACTATCGGATAAAACCGCGGGAATTATTATTGAGCTGGTGCAGGGCGAAGGCGGGATAAATGTTGCCGATCAGGATTTTGTCTTATATTTAAGAAAGCTTTGCGATGAGAAAAAGATACTCTTGATCGCGGACGAGGTCCAGACCGGCCTGGGCCGAACCGCTAAGATGTTCGCCTATCAGCACTACGGAATCACTCCGGATATAATGACCTTAGCTAAGGCCTTAGGAGGAGGATTGCCTATCGGAGCAATGGTGGCTAGAAAAGAGATTGCCGATATCCTGGGCCCGGGAAGACATGCCTCTACCTTTGGAGGGAGCCCTCTGGTCTGTAAGGCCTCTTTAGGGGTATTTAAGGCCCTGCGTAAAGAAAAGCTGATTGCCAATGCCCGGGAAATGGGTGAATATTTAAAAGATAAATTATCAGAACTGGCTAAGAAATATTCGGTAATCAAAGAAGTAAGAGGTTTGGGGTTGATGATCGGCATTGAACTGAATACGGCCGGGAAGCCGGTAGTTGAGGAGTGTATTAAAAGAGGTTTATTGATTAACTGCACTCACGAAACGGTCTTAAGGCTGATGCCGGCCCTTAATGTTACTAAGAAGCAGGCGGACAAGGCAGTGGGGATATTGGATAAGGCAATACAGGAAGCCGCCAGGCCGCAAAGCCGCCAGGTCACAGGTTAAAAATGAAAAAAGATTTGATATCAATTAAGGATTTAAGCTTAAAGGAAATAGAAGAGATTTTTCTGCTTACGGATAAGCTTAAAGAAAACAAGCAAAAATACTCTCAGAGCCTGAAGGGAAAGACTCTGGCCCTGATTTTTCAGAAGCCATCCAACAGGACCAGGGTATCTTTCGCGGTGGGTATGTTTCAGCTTGGGGGTTTAAGCATTTATTTGGGTCCGGGGGAGATAAACTTAGGGGTGAGAGAGGCAATCAAGGACGTGGCTCAGACGCTCTCCCGTTATGTTCAGGGAATAGTCCTGCGGACCTTTGAACATAAGAATATTATTGAATTGGCGAGATATGCCGGCGTGCCGGTAATTAACGGACTTTCCGACCTTTCGCATCCCTGTCAGGGATTGGCGGATTTATATACCATAAAAGAGAAATTCGGTTCGTTTAAAGGCAGGACACTAACCTATGTGGGTGACGGTAACAATGTTACCCATTCGCTTCTTTACGGCTGCGCGAAAACCGGTTTACACCTGAATATCGCCACACCCAATAAATTTGAACCGGATAAGATAGTTTTTAAAGAGGCCTTGGGGATGGCTTTGGTTTCCGGGGCCTTGATCAGCTTAAGCCGCGACCCATTAAAAGCTTGCAAAAACGCGGATGTGATTTATACTGATGTCTGGACGAGCATGGGCCAGGAAAAAGAGGCCAAGGCGCGAAGGAAAATATTCCGGGAGTATCAAATTAATCAAAAACTTGTTTCATCCGCCAGGAAAGATTGTTTGATTATGCATTGCCTGCCGGCGCACAGGGGAGAGGAAATAACCGATGAGGTGATTGATTCCCCGAATTCAGTGGTTTTTGACCAGGCGGAAAACAGACTGCATGTGCAGAAGGCGATATTATTAAAACTGTTAAAAAGGGAGAAACCCTAAATCCGAAATCCTAAATACTAAACAAACCCAAAGCTATAAACCCAAAACTAAAAAATG
>DOMD01000151.1:8389-8597 GCA_003510525.1 Candidatus Omnitrophota bacterium | reverse complement strand
TATTCCTTCCCTCTGGGTTGTCCTGGAATATCTGCGGGCTCATCTTTTGACCGGATTCGGCTGGGCGCTTTTAGGCTATTCCCAATATTTAAATCTTCCGATTATTCAGATTGCCGACCTTTTCGGCGTCTACGGGGTGTCTTTTTTGGTGGTAATGGCGAATCTGGCAGTTTATTCAGCCTTTGCCGCCGATGGCGGCACCCCGCCA
>DOMD01000151.1:226-8382 GCA_003510525.1 Candidatus Omnitrophota bacterium | reverse complement strand
CCACGGCCTTCTGGCCAGCCGAAAGCCGAAAGCTGTTTAAGGTATCCGTTATCCAGGGCAATATCCCCCAGGAATTGAAATGGGCCCCTGGTTCACAGGCTTTTATCTTAGATAGATACATCCGTTTGACTAAAGAAGCGGCTTTGGCTAAGCCGGATTTAATCATTTGGCCGGAGGCGTCCAATCCCGGTTTTTTAGGTGATGAGTCTGACGCGCGGATAAACGAAAACATCTTTAACCTGGCCAAGGAGATAAAGATTCCCCTGCTGGTTGGCTCAGTAGTCAAAGAAAAAAGGGAATATTTTAACAGCGCCCTGCTGATCAATGAATTTGGGCTTGTTGGCCGTTATGATAAACTGCATTTAGTGCCTTTTGGAGAATATATTCCCTTAAAAGGCGCGTTTAAATTTTTAGAAAACATCGTCCCGATTGGCGAGTTCACCCCGGGTAGAGAATATGTTGTTTTTAAGCCACCTGCCACAGACTATAAACCATTAGCTAATTTTTCCGCGCTTATCTGTTTTGAAGACACCCTGCCTGAGTTATCGCGCGAATTCGCCGGAAAGGGAGCGGATTTTTTGGTGAATATCACTAACGACGCCTGGTTTAAAGAGACTGCCTCTCCTTATCAGCATTTAGCGGCTTCGGTATTTCGGGCTGTAGAAAACAGGCTTCCTTTGGCGCGCTCGGCAAACACCGGGGTATCCTGTTTTATTGATTCCCGCGGCAGGATTATTTCCCGGCTTATTCAAAATGGTAAAGACATTTTTGTCTCCGGCATAAAAACTCAGGATATCGTTCTGAACCCAAAACCAAGAAGCCTTTATCAAAACATCGGGGATAGTTTTGTGGCGGGATGTTTTGCGCTTATGTGTTTTTATGGTATAATTAAAAACCATAAACCATGAATGACAATTTAATTAGGAATACCGGAGTCTTTTATGTTCAGGAAAATATTAAAACCAGGGTTATCGGTTTTTCTCATAATCTTTATTCTTTATTCGGCCTATGAGCTTTATTATTTAGACAAGGTTTTCTTTTTTTGTCCTGTTGAATACAAGCAGGATACCATCATTATCCGCCACGACTCTTATGGAAGCGGGGATTTTTTATCTAATCGCTCCGGCAGCCGCAAACATAACGGGATAGACCTGCAGGCTAAGTTCGGGGCGGCAGTTTACGCGGTCCGCGCCGGCAAGGTAATCAGGGCGCAGTTTCACCGGGGGATGGGTAATTTCATTGAAATTTCGCATTCTCCGGGAGGATATGTTACTATCTACGGCCATTTATCTAAGATAGAGGTTCGCGCCGGCCAACTGGTGCGCCAGGCTCAGAAGGTAGGCGCGGTGGGTAAAACCGGGAATGCCAATCATCGGGGAGTTATTCCCCACCTCCACTTTGAGATAAGAAAGAACGGCATGCCCCTGGACCCAATGAAATTTATTGAATAAGCTTGAGAATCGCGGGAGGTTGATATGCTTGAATTTAAAACTATTCCGATCAAAAAACCTGATGATGTAAATGTGATTATCGGCCAGGCGCATTTTATTAAGTCGGTGGAGGATATTTATGAAGCAATAGTCCAGACAGGCCCGCAGATTAAATTCGGTCTGGGTTTTTGCGAGTCTTCCGGCGCCTGCTTGGTGCGTATTGAGGGAAACGACACAGAGCTTAAAGAGATAGCCAAAAATGCCTGCTTAGATATCGCCTCCGGCCATTGTTTTATCCTGGCCTTGCGTCAGGGATACCCGATAAATATCCTGAATGCCTTAAAAATGATTTCTGAGGTTTGCGCTATTTATTGCGCGACTGCTAATTCGCTGGAGGTAATTGTGGCCCAGACGCCTTCAGGCCGGGGAATAATGGGGGTTATTGATGGCGCCAGCCCTAAGGGGGTAGAAAAAGAAGCGGATGTCCGTTGGCGCAAGGACCTTCTGCGTAAAATAGGATATAAGCTTTAACCGCAAAACCGCGAAATATGTTATAAATAACGAATACCGCGAAGGCGCGAAAATCTTCTTATCTGTTTTTTTGCGGCGTAAGATATATTTTTAATTTTCATTTTGCGTCTTTGCGGTTAAAGATTTTTCTTGCAGAGAAAAGTAATTTTGCTATAATCAGTAGGAGATTAGATGACATCAAAAGAAGTTGGTAAGCGTTTTAGCCGTTTGCTTGCCAGACAAGCATTATTTTTCTGTTCTTTGATAGTTAAATTCTTACCCCGCGGCTGGCTTTGTGGTTTTGCCGATTTTATCGCTATTCTGGGTTATTATATCGCGGTTAAACAACGTAACATTGCCCAGGAGAGTCTAAGTATAGCCTTTGCTGATAGTTTGGGGCAGAAAGAAATTACCCGGATTGCCCAAAACTGTTTTAGGAATATGGCTAAAAGCGGGGTGGAGATGTTGTATACTATGGATAATCCGGAATTATCCAAGGAGTTGGTTGCTATTGAAGGCCGGGAATATTTAGATGAGGCCTTTTCTAAAGGTAATGGGGTGGTTGCCGTGAGTGCTCATTTTGGGAATTTCCCTTTGGCCCTTACCCGGCTTAAACAGGAAGGTTACGGGGTTAATGTCATTTTAAGGCGGATGCGCGATGATAAGGTGGAAGAGTTCCTGGAAAGCCGGCGCCGCAAGGTAGGAATCAATTTTATCCATAGTGCTCCCAGGCAGGCTTGTGTGGAGGATTCAGTCAAGGTCTTGCGCCGTAACGAAATACTTTTTATCCAACTTGACCAGAACTTCGGCACAGCCGGGGTTTTTGTGAATTTTTTTGGCCGTCAGGCGGCCACGGCCACCGGGCCGGTAGTCTTTGCCCTGCGCACCGGCGCCGCCATAGTCCCGCTTTTCATAGTCCGCCAGGCAGACGGCCGCCATAAGCTGATTATCGAGCCACAGGTAGAGATTGAGAAAAAAGACGCGTCCGATGAGACGTTGCGGTATAATATTCAGAAGATAACTTCAATTATTGAACTTTACATCAGGAAGTATCCACAAGAGTGGGGCTGGATTCACCGCCGGTGGAAAAGCCGGCCGTCATCGTAAGAAAGAAAAAGTTGCGTAGAACAACGCACAACTTATATTGCGTAGTTCCGCGTCGTAATGTTCAGCGAAAGTTCCGCGATTTTTAAAAGGAGGTGGAAAATGGCAGAAGAAGTAAAAGAGACAAAGGAAACCAAGGAAACCAAGGAAACAGAAAAAGCCGACTCAGGTAAGGCCTTTAAGACCGCGTTAAAGGTTTTATTGGGTATCGCGTTTTTAGCGCTTGGCGGCTACCTGGTAATTAGATGGTGGTGGCATTTGGTCCATTTAGCTCAAGGCTCTTTGGGATTAATCCTGGTTTTAGCAGGGGTAATTACCTTAGCCATAGCTAAAGAATAGGCTTTAAAAATTATTCGTGTTTACCCCGTTAGAGGCAGGTNNCGAAGGCAACCGTCGGACGCCTCTGCGTCCTGCCTCTAACGGGGTTAACCCCGCGCCTTTTATGTATTCTAGATATTTTAGCGTAAAAAATATGAATACGAGAAGGCGCGGGGTTTTATTTTATACCGCAGAGGCTTAAACTGAATTATCCGGCAGTTTTTATTCTTGTTTTGGCTTTAGCNNTTCGGGCTATTGCCTTAGATAGCAATAATCCAGGGATAATTTACGCGGCTACAGAAGAAGGTTTATATAAAACCCTTGACCGGGGTAAATCCTGGGAATCTTCAGGCGCGGGCTTAATCAAAGAAGTTAATTTTATCTATATTGATAGAAGTAACCCTGATGTTATCTACGCGGCCGCCAAAAATGGGCTTTTCCGGAGCCGGGACAGCGGTATGAGCTGGCAGAGGATATTCTTAGGCAAGGATGCCTTAGAACGCGATGTAACGTCAATAGAGCTTATATTCGCTCCGCCGAAAAGCATATTTATAGGAACTAAGTCCGGAGTGTTCTTTAGTCCGATAAATAGAATAATCTGGCAGAAAATATCCGGTAAGCTGACCGACGCTAATATTAGTTTTATTGTTTCCGCTTTGGACAATCCGGAAGGCCTTTTTGTGGTCTCCGGCAAAGGATTATTTAAGAGTGATAACCGTTTATCTTCTTATGAGAGGCTGTATTCCGGGTTTAACTCTGAGTCAGAAGATGCCGCGGCAGATATAGACTCAAGCGAGGAAGAGCCTTATGTTGAAGAGAGCTTTCTTAAACATTTAGCCTTTGACCCCGATAACAGCGATAAATTATATTTATCCGGCCGGGAGGGTTTGCTTTTGAGCCAAGACGCCGGTAAAAGCTGGCAAAAGCGGATATTCAGCGGTTTACTGGATGAAAAGATAAATTATGCCCTAATTGCCCGCGGCAGGATGTTCTTAGCTGTTCAGAGCGGCGTATTTGACTGTGAAAATGATTCCTGTAAACAGCTTTACAGGGGAGCGGATTTTAAGAATTGTAGTCAGCTGGCTTTAGATTCCGGCGGTAATCTTTACTCTGCTTGCGATCAGGGCCTCTATGTAATATCTTTAAACGAGAATAAAGAAGCAAAGCTCGTTGAATCCGAGCCTGAATTGAGAAATAATACAAATATCACTTTGTTTTCCGGGGAGCCGGGCATAAGAGAGATTCAACAGAAGGCAATCAGATATGCCGAGGTATATCCGGAAAAGATTTCTGATTGGAGGAAACAAGCGCGCTTAAAGGCTTTCCTGCCGGACTTGGATTTGAGTTATGATAAGACAGTTTTTACCTCAACCAGTTTTCCTCAGGGCCGCGGCTTTGTCGGGCCTTTGGATTGGGGAATTAGTCTAAGCTGGGATTTAGGGGATTTGGTTTTTAGCACGGAGCAAACTTCTATTGATGTGCGTTCGCGGTTGATGGTGCAATTGCGCGATGATATCCTGGACGAGGTAACCCGGCTTTACTTTGAGCGCCGGCGCCTACAACTAGAATTAGCAAGCCAGGATTCCTTGAGTCCGAAGGCAAGGAGTGAAAAAGAGTTAAGACTTGAAGAACTTACCGCCTCAATTGACGGGCTTACCGGAGGGTATTTGAGCGAAAGATTAGAGGATAAAAAATAAAATGTTAAAAATCAGGCGTTATTTTGTTACCGGACTGCTTTTGGTCCTTCCCATATTCATCAGTTTCTATGTCCTTTTTGTTGTTTTCCGGTTTGTGGATGGTATTTTCGGCGGGCTTATCAACAGTTATCTCAAGGCAAATTTTGGATTTTTTATCCCGGGAATAGGTTTTATTTTAGGGGGAGCCATAGTCTTATTTTCGGGATTTTTAGCTACTCATTTCTTAGGAAAGAAGGTCTTGCCGGCGCTGGAACAATGGTTTCTTAAGCTGCCCGGAATCCGCCAGATATATCCTGCGGCAAAGCAGATAATCGGGTTCCTCTTTTCTAAGGATAAGGCGGCTTTTAAGCAGGTGGTTTTAGTTGAGTATCCCTCTAAAGGGATATGGTCAATAGGGTTTCTCACCAATGAGGCTTTTGATGAAGCCGGGGAGAAGATCGCGCGAGATCTGGTGCATGTGTTTATCCCTTCCACGCCCGGGCCCTGGAGCGGTTTCCTGATTTTAGTGCCCAGGAAAGATATAAAATTATTGGATATGTCAGTTGAGGGAGCGATAAAACTGATTATTTCAGGCGGCATACTTAAGCCATAGTATTTAACAAATAAAAATTAATAGTCGATAAAGAAAAAAACTATAGACCATTTAAGGAGATAAATATGAAAGCGCTAATTACCGGCGGGGTAGGATTTATCGGTTCACATCTGACGGATGAATTGCTTAAGGCCGGCCATAAGGTCGCGGTTTTAGATAACTTATCTACCAGTAGGTTGGAGAATGTGGCCCATTTAGAGAAAAACCCTGATTTTGAGCTGGTTATCGGGACTGTTCTGAATGAAACCCTGGTTGATAAATTAGTTGAAAGATGCGATGTCATTTTTCATTTGGCCGCGGCAGTAGGGGTGGAACTGATAGTCAAGAAGCCCTTAGAATCTTTAACCACCAATATTAAAGGAAGCGAGGTGGTATTGGAGATGGCCCATAGATATCATAAAAAGGTTTTGATAACCTCAACCTCGGAAATCTACGGAAAAAATACCAACGGCCCTTTAAAAGAGGGCGATGACCGGATATTAGGCTCACCGCTTAAAACCAGATGGAGCTATTCTACGGCTAAGGCTGTGGATGAGATGCTGGCCTATGTGTATTGGAAGGAAAAAGGCGTGCCTTCGGTAATTGTGCGCCTGTTTAATACCGTCGGCCCCCGCCAGACCGGTTACTACGGAATGGTGGTGCCCCGCTTTATAGGGCAGGCTTTAAAGAACGAGCCGATTACGGTGTATGGGACGGGAAAACAATCCCGTTGTTTTACCCATGTTAAGGATGTGGTCAAGGCCTTGATAAAATTAGTAGAGGAGCCTAAAGCGGTGGGCGAGGTTTTTAATATCGGAAACCAGGATGAGATAACTATTGATGATTTGGCTAAGAAGATAATCAAGATAACCAAGAGCCGCTCGGCGATAAAACACATTCCTTATGAACAGGCTTACGAGGAAGGCTTTGAGGATATGCAAAGACGGGTCCCGGATACTAATAAACTTAATAAACTCATCGGCTTTAAACCGCATCATTCCTTAGAAAGTATAATAGAAGATATCGTAGGTTATATAAGCAATAAGAATCTTTAGGAACCTCGCCTAAGCGCTTCATCCAGGATAGTGAAGAAAATAAAGGTAGTAAGGGTCATTGCCCGTCTTAATATCGGAGGTCCGGCGATCCACACGATTTTACTCACCGACGGCCTTAATAAGGATAAATTTGACTCGCTTTTGGTCTGCGGCACTATCGCTCAAGATGAAGGAGATATGCTTTATTACGCCCGGGCCAGGAATGTTGTCCCTTATATTATCCCTGAACTTAGACGGGAATTAAATCCGCTGAATGACGCAATCGCGTTTTTAAAAATATATAAACTGTTAAGGAGGGAAAATCCGGATATTATCCATACCCATACCGCCAAGGCCGGAACATTAGGCAGGTTGGCCGGGATATTTTATAATTTATTGGCCGCAAGAAGGATAAAACTTATCCATACCTTTCACGGCCATGTTTTTGAGGGCTATTTCGGCAGATTTAAAACGCGGTTATTTATCTTTATTGAGCGTTTATTGGCTTACTTTAACTCAAAGATAATTACGGTAAGTTCAGCGGTTAAGGAAGAGCTGGTTTCTTTGCGAATCAGCAGTGAGGCTAAAATTGAGGTTATTCCTCTGGGCTTAGAATTAGATCGATTCTTAGAGCTTCCGCTTTCCCGACTCCCGATACAAGGAACGCGGGATCCAGATTCTCCCGACAATGCCGGGATCCTGAGTTCTCGGGAATCGGGAAAAGGAACCAGACGTTGTTTAAATATCGGCATAGTGGGAAGATTGGTTCCTATCAAAAATCATCGTTTGTTTTTGGAATCCGCGGCCAAGGTTATCCGGGATAATCCCGCGCTGGATTTAAGATTTAAGATTATCGGCGATGGAGAATTAAGGGCCGAGCTTAAAGAATTTACCCAAAAGCTGAATTTAAATTCAGCGGTAGAATTCAGCGGCTGGCAAAATGATTTATCCGAAGTTTACTCGGATTTGGATATTGTCTGCCTGACCTCAATCAACGAAGGCACGCCGGTATCTTTAATTGAAGCAATGGCTTCAGGTAAGGCTGTCGCGGCTACCGATGCCGGCGGGGTAAAGGATTTAGTTGGTGAGAGTTTGAATGAGTTCGAAGATGAGTGTGGGTTTACCCCGTTAGAGGCAAGTTGTCGAAGGCAACCGTCGGACGCCTCTGGCGTCCTGCCTTTAATGGGGTTTACCCCGTTAGAGGCTGTTGAAAAATCTGCGAGTAACGAGAGGCCTCTAACGGGGTTTAGCGCGCGTAAAAGAGGAATAATGGTGAGGTCTGGCGACGCGGATAGTTTTGCCGGGGCTTTGAGCTTCTTACTGAGAAATGAAGTGATAAGAAAGAAGATGGCTGCCGCCGGCCGCGAATTCGTCCGGGAAAAATTCGCCAAAAAAAGGCTGATAAAAGATATTGAGAGCTTATATGAACAGGTAGTAACATTGCCTTGACAAATAAGTAATAATTTGTTATATATTACTAATCACTTGTGTC
>DOMD01000151.1:0-185 GCA_003510525.1 Candidatus Omnitrophota bacterium | reverse complement strand
CGCGGGTCTGATTATAGGCGCGACGTGCGTTGGATACGGGGTTTTAGGATTCTGCCAGCAGGAACCGCAGGTACCCATTGATGAAAATATTATATCTGAAATAGAGTTGGTTGATGAAAATATCTCCTGGGTTTGGGGAGAGGTTAAGAATGTGGATTATACATCTTCAAAATTCAATATTCTCT
>DOMD01000125.1:7649-8731 GCA_003510525.1 Candidatus Omnitrophota bacterium | reverse complement strand
GTCTCCAGCGGATAGTAAACCATCGGCTTGTTATATATAGGAAGCAAATGCTTGTTGGTGATTCGGGTTAAAGGCTCAAGGCGCTTGCCTAAGCCGCCGGCCAGGATTACGCCTTTTAGTCCGGACATATCCGCCATTTATTTTCTCCAATCATAAGGTATATCATTATCCAGCTCGTCCAGGCGGTATTCATCGGGTTTTTCGCGGTTATAGGCCAAGGTGGGAACGTTGATTACTATCGCCTCATCAGGGCTGACGCATTTAAAGCCGTGATACACCGCTTTGGGTATTTTTACTAAAATCGGCTCATCCAGGCTTAACTCAAACACGTTGATTTTCTTATAGGTTTTTGATTTTGGCCGGGCATCATAGAGGACAAGCCTTATTTTTCCCTTGACGCAGGTAAAATGATCGTCCTGTTTTTGATGGTAGTGCCAGGCCTTAACCACGCCCGGGAAGGCGGTGGTAAAATAAACCTGGCCGAATTTGGCGAAGATTTCATCGTCGTGTCTTAAAATTTCCATCAACCGGCCGCGCTCGTCACAGACTAATTTTAATTTTTTGACCTTTACTCCGCTGATCATCCGGTTCATTTTTCCGATGTCCTTCCTATGCCGATGTAACGAAAGCCTGAATCGCGCATCTCCCTGGGGTCGTAGATGTTTCTTCCGTCAACGATTATCGGCTGGAGCATAATTTTCTTCAGGGCCCGTAAATCCAGCTTTTTAAACTCATTCCACTCGGTAGTGATAACTAAGCAGTCGGAGTTCCGGGCGGTTTCGTAGACATCTTTACAAAATTTCACTCCCGGCAGGATGTCTTTGGCCTTATCCATGCTCTGGGGATCAAAGGCCTTTATCTTGGCGCCTTCGGCTTGTAATTGTTTTATTATGTCTATAGCCGGGGCNNTTGATCTTTTTGACCAGAAGTTTCTTTTGGGAATCGTTGACATCTCTTGTTGCCTTAAGCAGTTGAAAATCATAGCCGTTTTTCTTGGCTATGGTGATAAAGGCATCCAGGTCTTTAGGAAAACACGAGCCGCCGTAGCCGATTCCGGCGTCTAAGAATGCCCGGCCGATCCT
>DOMD01000125.1:0-7592 GCA_003510525.1 Candidatus Omnitrophota bacterium | reverse complement strand
TAAATTTTTAGCGGTTTCGGATTCTACGCCTAAGACGATTCTGTCCGGGTTCATAAAATCGTTTATAGCCTGGCCTTCCCGTAAAAATTCCGGGTTAGAGGCAACATCAAATTTAAATTTCGCTTTTTTGGTTTTAGGCAGGTTAACCCTGATGGTATGCTCTACCCAGGAACCGGTTTCAACCGGAACCGTGGATTTCTCCACAATCAGCTTATAGCCGTTCATATTCTGGGCTATGGTTTTGGCTACGTTTTCCACTCCGGTTAAGTCCGCCTCTCCGTTGTCAAGTGAGGGGGTGCCTACGGCAATAAAGATAATCTCGGCTTGCCTAACCGCTTCTTTGACATCCGAGGTAAAATTGAGCCGTTTCTCCCGGGCGTTGCGCCTGACCACATCCTCCAGGCCGGGTTCATAGATGGGTATTATCATTTTTTTGAGCGCGGCTATTTTTGTCTTGTCGTTGTCGGCGCAGGTTACCTTATTGCCTAAATCCGCCAGGCAGGCTCCGGTAACCAGGCCTACGTATCCGGTGCCGATAATGGTGATATTCATTTTTTTCTCCTTTTTAATCTGACGACCTGCCTTCGGCATACCCCTGGGAAAGAGGTTTGGGGTCGTGATAGTTTTGATTGTAGTCAATAGACATCTCCGGGAAGGCCTTCAGCCTTAAAACCAGCCAGATGGTTTCTCCCCGCTCCCTTAAAACGTTATAATTCACATCCAAAATCCAGCAGTGCAGTTCCTTGGAAACGACATAATTCTGTTCTTTGACCAAACTATTTCCTTTAAATTGCAGCCTTTGATACACCTTAAATGACCAGCCTTTGATCAGGTCAAATAAGATTTCTCCGGTCATCTGACTGCTGGACTTTCTTTCATAGCGGTATCCGCCTCCCCAGGAGACGGTCTTGCCGGAGGCCTTAAGGTCAAAATTGGCGGAGGTGAAATACTTTTTTTTGCGGTCTAAGTTGGCGTCAGTCTCAAACCTCAGCCAGTCATAGGGAATGGCCTCCAGATCAAAAGNNCTGGTGAGCAGGCGCAGGAAATCCACGGTTTTGTTGCGGCGTTTGGTCTGGAGTTTATTTTCCAGGGACATATCTATCTGGTTGGCCTGGCCGATGGAATCCAGATCAATAAGTTTGGAGGCGCTGACCGTGGGAGGGTGAGTATAGGCCCAGCCTACATTTGGGCTGATGATATGACGGAGCTTATCAAACTTCATACCCCAAATATCCGCGTCCACGTCAAAAATACGGTAAAATCTGGTAGTCAGATTAATTCCGCTGTCCCAGACTTCCCGGAAAATCCCCACTTCCCTTCCGGCTATCCGGCGGTAATAAGTTTCGCGGGTTCCGGCATAGGGATTAAGGTCAAGAAAGGCCAATTTAAAAGGCAGGGATAGCCGGGTGTAATTATCTAATTTTTGGTTGGAATCATCCTCGTCGGTGGGCGCGGGGTAGGT
Source organism: Candidatus Omnitrophota bacterium (assembly GCA_003510525.1). Classification (GTDB taxonomy): domain Bacteria; phylum Omnitrophota; class Gorgyraeia; order Gygaellales; family UBA12090; genus UBA12090. Next base: position 6,130 of record DOMD01000125.1, on the reverse strand, counting down.
GGCGAATTTCTTATTAAAGCTGGCATAGGAGGCATTGTTGCTGAAATAGAGCGGGGTCTCAAAGATCTGGGTGTTGGTTTTATCGTGTTTTATTTCCGGGAGTTTTTCGGTCTCGGTAAAGATGCGGTTAGTGCGCTTTTGGTTAAGTATGCTCAAATTAGAAGAATCCGGGAGAATTTTGTTGTAGAGGATATACGAAGTTGGCTGGCTCTCCTTTTCATATTCGCGAAAAAAGTAATCCTTGATGAATTTAGTATCTCTCATTTTGTGATATTCGGCCAGCCAATAGGTATTTTTATCCACTTCCCACTTATGCCGCCACTGGACGCGGTAGCGTTCGGTATCATCGGTATGTTTAAGGGTGGTGGGATATTTATAGAGGCGCTTTCTCCCGAGAACCCTTTCATTCATATAATAGGTTTTAAAATAGCCCTTACCAACAACTTTGGTGTCGTAGTAATTATCTATTCCCCAGGCCAGTTCTTTTTTTTCCCGGTAATCAAGGTGAATCCGGCCTCCGGAATTTGCCAGAAAATCATACCTCCAGGCAGTCAAAATAAAAAGCCCCCAATCCTTGCTTTTTCCCGGAGCAACCTGGACATGCATCCGGTCATCCTTTAGATTCTGGGTATATTTGGGCATATACATTATCGGAGTATTGGCTACCCGAAAGGTCATCGCCCGGGTGGTAACCTTGTCTTCGGGAAACAGTTCCAGCAGGCGGCTTTGGATGCGGTAATGCGGACGGCCCTCATGGTCGCAGGTGGTAAAATATCCGTTTTTAATCTGGATTTCATCTTCGGAAACCTTTTTGATGATTTTTCCCTGCCCATAGTAGGGAAGATAAGCTAAGGTGGCGTCAAAGGCCTGGCCGGTTTTGGTCTTAAAATTAAAGTCGCAGGATTTGGCCTTAATAGTGCCTTTTTTATCCTTTAAGATTACATTGCCTTCAGCGTGAGCGTCGTTGGTTAAGGTGTTGACCGTGGCCCGATCGCAGGTGAGGACCGATTCTCCTTTGGTTACCACTACGTTCCCTTCAACCACAACAACATTGGTATCCTTGGAGTATTCGATTTTATCGCCATTGACCGTTATGGGGGCATCCGAATCTAGCTTGAAGCTGTCGGTTATATCCGGTAGCTTCTCGGTTTCTTCCGAATCCGGGATATCCGGAGCGCTTTCTGTTTCTTTCTCTTTAATCTCCTTTTTCCGGGAGGCCTTAGCTGAAGTTTCCGATAAAGTGCTATTGATTGAGGATTCAGCCGGTAGAAACTCATTGGCTCCCAAGACGCACATCAGCGCGATTAAAATTATTTTTAATTTCATCTCTTATGAAGTTCTTCCATAACCAATAACCCCGCCCCAATCATTCCGGCATCATTACCTAATTTCGCTTTGACTATTTTTACGGCTCTGGCTGAGGTGGGCATCGAGCGCGCCCGGATAACTTTTCTTACGGTAGCAAAGATTATTTCTCCGGCATTGGCAACCCCTCCGCCGATTACTATAGTGTCCGGGTTAAAGAAGTTGACTACCCCGGAAAGGGCTATTCCTAAATGCCGGGCCGCGTTCTCCCAGATTTTCCGCGCTTCCTTATTTCCGCTTAAGCTCATCCGGCTTAATTCTTCTAAAGAGATTGTTTCCCCGAAGGATTTTTTGGCCTGATCCAATATCCGGCTATTTCCCACATAGCGTTCCAGGCAGGCGGTTCCTCCGCAGGGACATTTAGGCCCGGATTCGTTAAGCGGGATGTGCCCGATTTCACCCGCGGTAAGGCTTGAGCCGTGGTATAATTTTCCCTGGACAATGACGCCTCCGCCGACGCCGGTGCCTAAGGTGATGCCTACCACATTAGTTTTTCCTTTAGCTGAACCTATCCTGGCTTCAGCTAAGGCCATCAAGTTGGCATCGTTATCAATAAATACCGGTAAACCGGTTCTTTTTTTCAGGATAGCCCTTAAACGGACATTGCGCCAGCCGCGGATATTGGGGAAATAATGCACAATTCCCTTAGGAGAATCAATTGGCCCGGGCAAGCCGATACCGATTCCCAGGATATTTTTCTTGGGGATTTTAGCTTCGGATAAAATTTCTTCTATTGTCCGGCCAAGAGCAAAAATCAAATTTTCGCGGGAAGGGAAATCCCGGGTAGGCAGGCTTTTCTCAGAGATAATTTTGCCTTTGTAAATCAGGCCGAATTTGATATTAGTCGCGCCTAAGTCTATGCCAATTATATGTTTTTCGTTCCTCGCCATAGAAAAAGTATTGTAGCCTAAATCATCTTTTTTTGCAAGGGAATTTTAGGAAGCTTTCTCAAGTTTGTTGCAAGCTTTTTCTGTAACGTATTATTCATCATTGGTTTAAGACACAATTTTACGCGCTGTGCTAAATTTTACAGGAAAGCTTCTGTAATTAAGTTCTTTCCCTTTTGCCGCGAACTTGGGAAAGAACTAATTTTAGTCAGCGGGTGCTCAGTGGTTTAATTTGAGCAGACCCGGTTTCGGCCTTGGGCCTTGGCCTGATAGAGGGCTTTATCCGCTTTATCAATTAAGCCGCTAACCGCCTGCGCGTCATCAGGATATACGGCTACGCCTATGCTTATGGTGCATCTGATATTTTCGTTATAGACGCGGATTCGCGCCTCTTCCACGCTCAGGCATAGGCGCTGGGCCACCAGGAACGAGCCTCCCTTGTCTGTTTCCGGAAGCAAAATGCACAGTTCTTCGCCTCCGTATCTGGCGCACATATCTATTTGGCGCAGGGAATATTTCAGGATTTTGGCGATTTCCTTTAAAATGGCGTCTCCGGTTATGTGCCCATAGGTATCGTTATAGGTCTTAAAGTTATCCACGTCAATAAGTAGGAATGATAAAGGGTAATTGTTGTGTTTTGACCTTGCCAGTTCTTGTTTTAACCTTTCTAAGAAATATCCCCGCGCGTAGAGCCCGGTGAGGCCGTCGGTAATAGAAATTTCCTGAATTTCAGCAAAAAGCCTCGCGCGCTTCAGGGAGAGTTCGAGCTGGATTAAGAGGACGGCCATCTTCGCCCGGTCTATCTTTCCGGAATCTTTAATTGCCAAATAGCGCGTTTTTTGCTCTTTGGCGCTAAACTTAAACAGGCTGTAGTCTATATTATTTTTTATGAGCTGGTCGTCGCTAAAGAAACATTCCGGGGTGTTGAAGATGCCGGATATCTTTTCTTTGAAGGCGTTCAGGATGCTCTCCTCATCAGTTGATTTAGATAATTCTTTGCTGACTTCGTATATGGCGGATTCGGTTTCAATAGAGTTAGCCAGCGCCTGGTTGTGATCCTGAATATATTTAAGCCTGTTTTCTATGGTTTGAAACAACTCGTTTCTGGCCTGAATAAGCAGAGAGAGATTGCTTAAGCCCAGATCAAAGTTTTTCTTAAGCCAACGGAGAATAAAAAACGCGCTTAACGCCGCCGGCAGTAATCCTAAAATAGGCATACCCGATTTCTCCCTAACCGCTTTGCCTCATAAAGAGCCGTATCGGCCTTATTAATCAAATCTCCCGCTGAGTCGGNNATGGTTTTGGCCTGGATGAAGGCGCGCGTATTTTCCGCTAAAGAAAACGCCTCTTGCTTAGAGGCCGCCGGCAGGATCAACAGGAACTCTTCTCCCCCAAAACGGCCGATAATCGCGTCTTGGCCTTTAAGCGCGTCTTTAAGCCAGAAGCTCAAATTTTTTAAAACTATATCTCCGGCCAGATGTCCGTAGCGGTCATTGTATTTTTTAAAGAAATCTATATCCAGCATCAATACCGACAAAGAATTCTCACTGGCTAAACAGCGCTTCAGTTCTTCGTCTAATCTTTCTAGTATATGCGTATGGGTGTAGAGGCCGGTGAGGGAATCCTTAATTGCCAGTTCTTTTATGTTTTGGTAGCATTTGGCATTGTCAATAGCTATACTGGCTATATCCGCTATGGTGCTCAAGAGCCTTAAGTCTTCCAGCGTCCATAGTTTTTTTTCGGGTGAGTCTAAACGTAGTATTCCCAGCGGCCGGTTTTGACTGATGAGACAACTTGAAATCAAGGAGCTGATTTTTCGCTCGGATGTTTTCTTTACTGTGTGTTTGTCAAAGCGGAAATCAGAAGAGGTGTCTTCAACCAAAAGCGGCTGGGTATGCGCTAAGGCCCACTGGCTGAAGATATCCCCCTTTTTATCTTTAATGACGGAATCATCCGCCGCGGGCCCGTAAGAACCGGCTAAAGACAGCTCCGAATAGCTGTCGCTAAGATAAATCAGGCAGGTGCTTTTCTGCTGTCCCAGCAATTGGAAGCATTCTTCAGCCAGTAATTTCAAGGCGTCGTCTAAAGAAAGATTTTGGTTGAATTTTTCGGTGAGCAAAGCCAAATTATCATATTTCTTAAGTTTTAGATGTAAGGCCTTATTCTTGGTTTCTTCAATCTGAAGCTGGTCGTAGAGGATATTAATTCTTCCCTGAAGGTCTTCTATCTCGGAATTAAGCCGCTGTTCCTTCTTGTTTTTTTGCTCTAAAAGAACAAAAAATAAAACAACGGCCCCTGCCGGGATAGACAGGTAAGGCAATAAGAAAGAGGGATTATTTCGCGGTCCGAGATATAAGCTTAATAGAAAGGTGAACGCGGGCAAAATAAGCAGAAAAGGACTGTTCTCTTTTGGGGGATATAGTGTAGGGCTGACGCGGCGCATACGGCGTGTGGGGGGTGATTTTTTGACTGCGCTTGATAAGGGTTAAATAATAGTTACTTCGGTATCCTTATCAAAAAAGTGCACCTTGCTCATATCAAAAACCAGGTCCATGTCCTGGTTTATCGGCGGCCGGTCGTGGGCTCCTACCCGGGCAATAAAGGTGTGTTTTCCGGTGTTGAGATACAGATAGACCTCTGAGCCCAGAGGTTCAACCACTTCGCAGGTTACCTTGACTACATTTTCCGCCGTGGCGCTGGAGACAAAGAGTTTATCGTATATATCCTCAGAACGCAGGCCCATAGTAATTTCTTTTCCTGTGTAGGGGTTAAGCTTCTTATACATCTCTTCAGCTATTCTTACGATAACCTTTCCTTCGTCAAAATACAGCTTGCCGTCTTTTTTGATTATCTTGCCCAGCATAAAATTCATCGGAGGGGAGCCGATGAAGCTGGCCACGAATTTATTTACCGGAGAATCGTAGATAGTTATAGGGTCGGCCGCCTGCTGGATTATCCCGTCTTTCATTACCGCGATGCGGTCTCCCATGGTCATGGCTTCGGTTTGGTCGTGGGTAACATAAATCATTGTGGTAGCCAGCCTCAGGTGCAGTTTATGGATTTCGGTGCGCATCTGGACCCGAAGTTTGGCATCCAGATTGCTCAAGGGTTCGTCAAACAAAAAGACCAGCGGTTTTCTGACTATGGCCCTTCCCACCGCTACCCTTTGGCGTTCGCCTCCGGAAAGTTCTTTGGGCCTGCGATTCATAAGGGCCTTTATGCCTAATATACCGGCGGCATCAGTTACCCTTTTATTTATCTCCTGTTTTGGGTATTTTCTTAATTTTAAGCCGAAGGCCATATTTTCAAAGACGGTCATATGCGGATACAGGGCGTAATTCTGAAAGACCATAGCGATATCCCGGTCTTTGGCTGGAACCTCATTTACCAGCTTATCCCCGATGTAAATCCGGCCTTCGCTTATTTCTTCTAAACCGGCAATCATCCTTAAAGTGGTAGATTTTCCGCATCCTGACGGCCCGACCAAAACCATAAATTCCCGGTTTTCTATCCCCAGGCTTACCTTATCTACGGCGGCTATCCCGTCAGCGTATATTTTAGAGACGTCTTTTAAGCTTACCTGCGCCATTTGCCCTCACTAAGATTAAGGTTAAGATCAAGGTTTCTGTAGGGACAGAACATTGTTCTGTCCCTACATTAGCCTTAACCTTTATAATTACTTTTGGTGTTTGATTAGAACTTATCCACTATCCTTAAGAATGCCTCAACCACTTTAGGATCAAATTGTTTTCCCGAATTACGTTTTACTTCTTCAATTGCCTGCTCTTTGCTAAAAACATCCTTACGGTAACTTCTTATGGAAGTCATAACATCATAGGCATCGGCAAGGCTGATTATCCTTGCCCCCAGGGCAATCT
>DOMD01000209.1 GCA_003510525.1 Candidatus Omnitrophota bacterium | reverse complement strand
CCTTAACCTATTCCGCCAGTAATTTACCTTCCGGCGCGACTTTCAATACCAAGACACGCGTATTTAAATGGACTCCTAAACGTAGTCAAAAGGGAAAATATACGGCTATCTTTAAGGTTACCGATGCCAATAGCGCTTCGGATTCCGAGACTGTTACCATTCGTTGTAAATAAATCTCCTTAAAAAGGAGGGAGCTTCTATCCCGCTCTTTCTGTAAAGAATTAAGCTTTTGCAACTTTCATCCTCGCCATAAATGCGGGGTTTTCAAACGGGGTAAATACGTGGAGTTGCTTTACCATGAGAGTGATGAATCTGTATAATTTAGCGCCGCTCAGCAGTTTTATTTTTCGATTATATGTAATCAAAAAAGGCCATGGCAGGATCTTTAATTGGTTGTTTGCTTTGGCCATTCTTTCTCTGGCGGCAATGGAATGGGGGAATTTTAAAGTATCTACAAGAGTTTAGTATTGCGCATAGTTAAGCTTTATGCTAATCTCTAATTATGAAAATATCCATTTTGGAATATTTGTTAACATTAACTCGGAGTTTCCATAATAAATGAATCCTTATAATTTAGCGCCACTAATTAGTTTTATTTTTCTTCTGGCCGGCGGATTTTATGTAATCAAGAAAGGCCGCGGACAGGTTTTTAATTGGCTTTTTGCGTTGGCCATTTTTTCCCTGGCGGCAATGGAATTAGGGAATTTTATGGCCCTGATTTCAGCTTCAAACGCCAGGGCCTTATTCTGGCAGAGATGGGCATTCGTCAGCGCCGCTTTTCTGCCTCTTACCTGGGTGGTGTTTAGCCTGATATTCGCCAGAGAGAATTATCGGCTATTATTGAAAAAATGGCTTTGGTATTTAGCGTTAATTTTGTTTATTACTTTAGGATTTTTGTTCTTTCTTGGGCATAAGTCTCTACTCAGGCCGGCAGAGGAACAATCTCGCTTTATCCTGGGGCCGGTGGGTCGTTATTTCTTGAATTTCTTCTTATTAAATTTAGTGCTTGTCCTTTTGAATTTTGAGAACACCCTCCGTTTTTCTTTTGGAAAACAACGTAGCAGGATTAAGTGGATGATTCGGGGATTTTCTATTTATCTTTGGTCGTATGTTGTCTTGAGCAGTCTGGCCTTGCTTTTTTCCTATATTGATCCGCGGTTTACTGCTTTGGGCTCTCTGGCTATAATCAGCGGATTTTTTTTCTGTGCCTATTCCGTTTATAGATATGGACTCGTGGATGTGGATGTCTATATCGGCAGGCAGGCAGTGTATGCCTCGGCAACCATTACCATTGTCGGGTTCTATTTATTATTGGTTGGCCTGGTAACCAAGATAGCTATGTTCTGGGGGTTAAATTTAAAGTCATTCCTCTCTTTTTTATTCGCTTTTTTTGTATTTTTCATATTTATTTGCTTAGTTTTTTCCGGCGGACTTAAGGAGAGGCTGAGGCTTTTTATTGATCGGGCTATATATAAAGGTAAGTATGATTACCGAAAAGAATGGGCCCAAATCAGCCGCAAGATAAGCTCTGAATTCGGTCTGGAGGCAATAGTATCCGCTATTATTCAAGTCGTCGCTGAGGATATTAACCTGAAGCGGGTTTCTATCCTGCTTTTGAATAAAGAGAGAGGATATTTTTATGTAGCTATGGCTAAAGCCATAAACGGAGAGGTCTCTAAGAATGTCCAGTTCGGCCGGGATAGTGAATTTGTGGATTGGTTAATCAGATACGCGGATCCACTGGTGATAAAGATGTTGGCGGACAAGCCGGACACCCTTAAAATTTTTGAAAGCGAAAAGAAGAATTTTGAGGAGTTGAAAGCGGAGGTAATAGTCCCGCTGATGGCCAAACAACATTTAGTCGGAATGTTGTGCGCGGGAGAAAAGCCTTCGGGAGAGCCTTTTGCCGGCGAGGATCTGGAATTACTAAAGAGAATCGCCGAACAGACGGGAATCGCTATTTTAAACGCTCAGCTATCCGAAGAGTTAATGGTCTCCAAGGAGATGGAGTCGCTGTATAAAGTATCTTCATTCTTAATTCATGATTTGAAGAATTTCTCCTCCGTGCTTTCTATGGTGGCCCATAACGCGCGGGAGAATTTTGATAAGCCGGAATTTCGCCGGGATGCCTTAACTACCATATCCAATACCGTGTTGAGAATGAATAATCTCATGCAAAAACTGTCTATTTTGCCTAAAGAGCTGGAGCTTAAATTTAGCCTCACCGATTTAAATTATACCATGTCCCAGGCACTAACCAAATCCAGGGTGGAAGATGCTTCAGGGATAAGGCTGATTAAAGAGCTTAATGTTATATCCCGGGTAACGGCGGACAGCGAGTATATAGAGAAAGTGTTTTTGAATCTCATCCTTAATGCCATAGAAGCAATGCCTCAGGGGGGAGAAATAAAGATAAGCTCCCGGGATGATGAGAAATTTGTAGAATTCAGTTTAAGAGATACCGGATGCGGCATGTCGAACGAGTTTATGGATAAACACTTGTTTAAGCCGTTTCAAAGCACTAAGAATAAAGGGCTGGGAATAGGGTTATTTCAGTGTAAGACGATTATTGAGGCGCATAAGGGCAAGACGGACGTCCAGTCAAAGGTGGGCGAGGGCACAACCTTTATCCTGCGATTGCCCATCAACCGGGATAGATGATGGAAAAAGATAAAATATTGATTGTTGATGACGAAG
>DOMD01000090.1:4782-9415 GCA_003510525.1 Candidatus Omnitrophota bacterium | reverse complement strand
GCCGGCAATTCTGAAACGGTTAAGAGTGCTGAGTCAGTCATTAAAATTGATACCGCTTCTCCCAGCGGCTCAATAAAGATAAATAATGATGCCTCTTATACGGCCCAATCCGATGCTATCTTAATACTTTCTGCCTCGGATTCTTCCAGCGGCTTGTCAGGAATGATGTTTTCTAACGATAACAGTAATTGGTCCAGCGCTGAAACCTATTCTACGGCCAAGACTTGGAGCTTATCTTTTGGAAGCGGCAAGAAAACGGTTTATGTCAAATTCAAGGATACCGCCGGCAACTGGTCTTCCGTATACAGCGATACTATTACTGTGGATACTTCTGTCCCGGAAAAACCCAAAGTCAAAGACGGTAAAGAGCATACCCGTTCACATAATAAACTTTCCGCTTCCTGGTCAAGCTCAGACCAGGAATCCGGGATTAGCGAATACCAGTATTCCATCGGCACTGCTAAAGGCAAAACCAATGCCCTGGATTGGACCTCTGCCGGGACAAACACCTCAGTTATTGTCCCTAGCCTAAAGCTTAAGACCGGGAAAGAATATTATTTTAATGTCAAGGCTAAAAACGGCGCCGGCCAATGGTCAAAGGGAGGCCATTCTAACGGTATAGAGGTAAAAAAGAAGAATAAATAGCGCTTCTGTTTGGTTTGACAAAATCTCTTTTCTATGGTAGAGTAAAAATCGCTATGAGAAGAATTGGCCTGATATTAGCGGTTTTTACTCTTTTTTTATCCTGCATTATCCAGTCCGCTTATCCTTTTTGGATCTGGACCCCCGAATCCAGCCGCTGGGTAAACCCCAAGGCCAGCGTCAAGCCTAATCCCAAAGAGCAGTTGAAATTCATCCAGGAACTCTACCGGCAGGCCAAATACAAAGAGACGATTGAGGAATGCCGCAAGCTGATTAAGTATTACCCTAAGGCCTTTGAGGCGCCTGACGCCCAGTTTTATATCGGCTTGAGCCTTGAGGCTGACAACAAGAAGCTCTACGAGGCCTATTTGGCTTATCAGAAGGTGATTGATAAATATCCCTTTTCCGGCCGGATGGATGAGATAATTGAGAAGGAATTAAAAATAGCCCAGATTTTTATGTCGGGTGAAAAAAGAAAGGCCATGGGAGTGGAGCTTCCGGTAGAAAATCCGGCAATTGAGATATTGCGCAAAGTGGTGGATAATTCAGTGTATGGAAAACAGGCCGCCTACGCCCAGTATCTTTTGGGAATGACCTTAAAGGATTCCAGCCGTTTCCAGGAGGCCCGGGAGGAATTTGATAAGGTGGGGACTACCTATCCGGAAAGCCAATGGGCCTCCCAGGCAAGATTTCAGTCGGCTGATTGCGCCACCAGGATAGCCCCCAAGGCAGACTATGACCAGGAGCTTACCAAAAAGGCCAGGGAAGAGTTTGAGGAGTTTGTTAAGTCACGCCCCCAGGAGAACTTGGCCAAAGACGCGGGTAAGCAGATTGACAGTTTAAAGGAAAAAGAGGCCGCGGGCAATTTAAAAATAGCTGATTTTTACAAGAAGCAGAAAAAATACGCGGCGGCCAAGGTTTATTATCAGGAAATAATAGAAAAATGCCCTTATTGCGCCAGCGCCACCGCGGCCAGAGAGGCGCTTAAAGAATTGGAGACACAATGAAAAAACGCAATCTTTTTTCGCTTTCTGCTTTCTGCTTTCTGCTTTCTGCTTTGTTCGGCTGCGGCTATACCAGCCGCACGATTTACCGGGGACCGTATAAAACTATCTTTGTTGAGCCGTTTGCCAATAAGGTTGATTTACTTTCCGAGGATGCCACCGGCCTGGGGCAGAGATTCCGGACCTATCATCCGCTGTTAGAAAGTGATATTCGCGCCGCGGTTATCAACCGTTTTATGTATGACGGAGGATTCCGCGTAGCCAAGAAGGATGAGGCGGATATTGTCCTTAAGGGAGAGTTGATTAACTATCAGCGGGATGCCCTGCGTTATGAGAATAACCAGGAGGATGTTGCCGAATACCGCGTCAGCCTGATAATGCGCCTGGTCCTCTTAAAGAAGGGGGAGGAAACCCCTCTCTGGGAGGAAGCTAATTTTGTGGGAGACGCGACTTATTTTATCAGCGGCACCCAGGCCAAGACCGAGAAGGCCGCTCTTGACCTGGCCATAGCCGATTTGGCCCGGCGGGTGCTGGAGCGCTTAGTTGAGAATTGGTGATTCCGCCTACGTTAAGATGCTTTATTTTTTTATCGGAGAAGATGAACCCGCCAAGCAGGAAAAAATAAATTCTTTAAAAAATGAGTCACTTAAAAAAGGCTTTGAGGATTTTAATTGTGAATCCTTTTACGCTAAAGAACTAACCCTCCCCCTGTTTAAAGAAGCCCTCAGCCGCCTACCCCTGGAATCCCCTAAAAGAATAATGGTAATTAAGGACGTCTTTAAGCTTAAAGACGAGCTCAAGGATTATTTCGCGGCTCAAATAGAAAAACTGCCTGAAGATTTAATCATAATTTTAGAGGCCGCCCTTATCCCTAAAGCGGAAAGCGCGTTTTTTAATAAAATCTCCAGATACGGCAAAGTCATTCCTTTTAAGGCTAAAGAGAAGATTGACGCCTTTGGTTTAGCCAGGGCTATTGAGAGAAAAGACGCATCCTCTGCTTTAAATCTACTGGTAGATTTGTTTAGAAACGGAGAAAAGCCGGAGATGATTCTGGGAGCCTTGCGTCATCGGTTTGTTAAAAGCGATTCTTTCTCATCCGCCACAGACAACTTAAAGTTAAAAGAGAAAAAAGAAAAGGTCGGCCTCTTGATGGAAGCCGACCTTAATCTGAAAACCGGCAAAGTTAAACCCGAGTTTGCCTTAGAGGTCCTGGTAGTGAAGTTATGCGGCCTGGCCTAATTTAACTAATCTTCTGCTTAGGCGGGAGATTTTGCGCTGGGCGGTGTTTTTATGCAGGACGCCTTTTTTGGCGGCCTTAGCCAGCTTAGAAATTGCCTCTTTAAGCGTTTGCTTGGCCTCTTCTGCCTTTTTCTCGGTAAAAGAAACTTCTAATTTCTTAAGGGTTTTCTTAAGTGCTGTTTTTACCTGATGATTGCGGGTGTGTCTCTTTTTGTCCTTGCGCTGCGCTTTTAACGATTGGCGTCTACGTGGAGCCATTTATTCCTCCTGTGTTACAGTAAATTGTTAAATGAAAAGGTTGAGGTTGAGGTCAAGGTTGAGACAAGCTTAACCTCAACCTCGGTCTTAACCTTTATAATTATATATTGGTTATTTTTATAGCATATTTAACCTAAAATGTCAACCAATAAAGAAATTGCCCGATCGGCTTCCTTAATCGGTTTTTTTACTTTGTGCTCGCGGATACTCGGTTTTATCCGGGATGTGGTGATTGCCCGGTTCTTCGGCACGGGTATGTATTCCCAGGCCTTTGTGGTGGCCTTCAGGATTCCCAATCTCTTACGGGATATGGTAGCCGAGGGAGCGGTGAACGCGGCCTTTGTCCCGGTATTCAGCGAATACGCGGCCAAAAAATCAAAAGAGGAATTCTGGCATTTGGCTAATTGCTTATTGAATATCCTCTTAGTCGTCTTGGCGGCGCTTACTATCCTGGGGGTAGTGTTTTCTCCCTGGATTGTGCGCCTGATTGCCCCCGGTTTTAGCGCTGACGCGTTAAAGTTCCAGGAAACAGTCCGGCTGACCAGAATTATCTATCCTTATTTACTGCTGATTGCCTTGAGCGCCTATTGTATGGGGGTGTTGAATTCCCTTAAGTCTTTCACTATTTCAGCCCTGGCCCCCTGCCTTTTGAATATTTCTATAATCGTTTTTGCTGTTGCTTACGGAGAGGGAACACTAGGCCTGGCTTTGGGAGTCTTGGCCGGGGGGGTAGGACAGTTAGCGGTGCAGATACCGATGCTCTATAAAAAAGGCTTCCGCTACCGTCCGGCACTGGAGTTGCGGCATCCCGGTATCAGGCAAATCGGAAAACTGATTCTCCCCCGGATATTCAGTTCTTGTATTTATCAGCTTAATCTCTTTGTGGATACAATACTCGGTTCTTTGGCTCATGTTGTGGGCCAGGGAGCGATTTCCGCCTTATATTTTGCCAACCGGATTTTTCAATTTCCCTTAGGCATATTCGGGATAGCCATTGCCCAGGCGGCCTTACCCTCTTTATCTCATCAGGCGCTGGAGAATAATCTGGATAATTTCAAGAAGACGCTGAATTTTTCCTTAATTGCTGTTTTTTTGATTATGCTTCCGGTTTCAGCGCTTATGGCTGTTTTGGCTAAGCCGATAGTCGCGGCCTTGTTTGAAGGGGGAAGATTCGACGCCTATTCCACCGAGATTACCTCCGGAGCGCTTTTGTTTTATGCCTTATCCTTGAGTTTTTATGCCGCCAACAAGGTGCTGGTTTCGGGATTCTTTTCGCTTAAAGACAGCAAAACCCCGCTTAAGATAACCGCGGCCTCGCTCTTAGTTAATATCGTTTTTAATCTTATCCTGATGTATCCTTTAAAATTAAAGGGCCTGGCTTTAGCTACCAGCTTATCCGGAGGTATTAATTTTTTTATCCTTTTTCATTCTTTAAGAAAAAAGATCGGCCCGCTTAACGGCCGGTATTTAAGCCGGGTTTTCGCCAAGAT
>DOMD01000090.1:0-4739 GCA_003510525.1 Candidatus Omnitrophota bacterium | reverse complement strand
AAAATAAGCCTGTTTCCGGATTCAGCCGGCGTGTATCTTGGGACTGTTGCAAAAGGAATGGCGGGGTCTGCCCTTGAAATGTGAAAAGATTTGAGAAAATGATGAATAAAGAAAGTGGTCGCCCGTAATTTTAGAGTTAGGTTGATTGAGGCATATAGTTGTTATAAAAATTTGTAAATAATGGTTCTTTGCAAAGTCAAGGTATAGAAATGGGTAATTCGAGATACCGTTTGACTAGGAAGGGCGCTAAGGAAAAGATGAGATAATGTTTAATGTCCGTGTCTGATTCCTAAAGGTGACCCCTAAAGGCTAAAAGTACTTGCCATAAGGAGAACGACAAATGTCAGAATTAGTAGCTAATTGTCCGCGCTGTGGAGCGAAGGAAATGACCTTTGACCTTATGGGCCAACTTTCGCTGGTTGTAAAATATCAGTGGCAGCATTGGTTTGAAGCATTTTGTATTTGCCGTAGTTGCGATAGATCAACAACATTTGGCCTTAGTCAGAAAGAGTCCGCCGATGAAGAGGAAATTAAGAATGGCTTGGTAAAACTCAAGCGAGCAGTAAATCAATTAATGAGAATAGAGGGGTATGTCAGTCTTAAAGACACAGCCTTACGAAAATCACCGGATTATACACCTGAAAACATTGATGCAGTTTTCCGGGAAGGTGCGGCATGTCTGTCCATTGGATGCTTCAATGCAGCAGGAACGATGTTTAGATTATGTATCGATTTAGCTACCAGGGCTATGCTTCCCGAGGGAGAAGCAGAAGGTCTCAGCTCTAAGGTAAGGCGAGACTTGGGATTGCGTCTTCCGTGGTTGTTTGATAATGGAATTCTTCCTGAAGTACTGCGGGAACTATCGTCTTGCGTAAAAGATGATGGTAATGATGGAGCTCATGAAGGTACATTAAGAAATGAGGATGCAGAGGACCTTCTGGATTTTACTTATACACTCCTAGAGCGCATTTATACGGAACCAAAAAGAATACAGCTTGCAAAAGAAAGAAGATTAGCTCGGCGGCAATCAAAATCCTAATTATGTTTAACGAAGCACCTAACAAGGCAATCCAGCCGATCGCTTGTGCCGGCTGATTTTTGCGTTAGGCTAAAATTAAAATATGAAAATATTACTACTTATCGTAATGCTTATCGGCGGATCATATTTGTTGGCAGAAGACGGTTCATCACTCACCTCTCCAAAACCCAAGACGCCAGAGTACTTATGTCAGCGCTGGGTCCATTCGTTCGAGGAACAACAGCAAGCTGATAAAGACTCAATATACCGCCCGAAAGATTTCAAAGAATTTCCGGGAAGCCGATTCAGAATGCAATATATCTTCTACAAAAATGGTGATTGTGAATGGTATTATTTGTCTCCCGACGATGCTCACCATTTTAAGTCTGGAAAGTGGAGATTTGATCCGCGCAAAAGTACCCTTCAGATAATTAAAAGTGATATAACGGAGTCATATAGAGTGACTGAGCTTACGAAGGATATGCTGCGAATTGCACCCATCGAACCCTGAGGAGAAAAGTCTTGAAACTTGACGGTTGCTTTCCAGGCAGGGGAAAGCATATAAGGGATATTTTTCAGTGGAGGCATAAGAATATAAAAGCAAAAACAATAAAATATGCTATAATATATTTTAATTTAAGGAAGAGGAGAAATGCCGGAAATTTGCAGATTTTTAGGGATAGTTATTTCGATGTATTATGCTGAACATGCGCCGCCGCATTTCCACGCCAAATACGGTGAATATAGAGGCGCTTTCTCTATAAGCGATTTAAAACTAATCGAAGGCGAACTGCCTAAGAGAATAACTTCGCTTATTTTAGAGTGGGCATTTGAACACAGAGAAGAACTATTTGAAGACTGGAGACTTGTGGAGAGAAAAGAAGAGCTTAAAAAAATCCCCCCTCTCGTTTAGGAGGTCAAATTCTATGCACTGGATAATTAACGTATCATATCTTGACGGATATAAGTTAAAACTTAAGTTCGAAAACAATGAATACAAAGTGGTTGATTTGCAGTCGTATTTAGAAGGTAAAATCTTCGAACCCTTAAAAAATATTTCCTACTTTAAATCTGTAACCCTCAATCGAGACATTGACACGGTTGTTTGGCCCAACAATGCTGACTTTTCTCCCGATTTTCTTTACGAAATAAGCCAACCCGTTAATAATTAATCTTTTAACCAGAAAATCCAGCCGACCTTTCATTCCCGAAAATCGGGTATTTGAGGCGGCTGATTTTTGTGTGAGATGTGAAAATTTGAAAAGAGCAAATTAATTGTCCCCCTAATTTTTAAGGAAAAGATGAGATAATGTCTAATGTCTGGCCCCTGAAGCTTCTTAAAC
Organism: Candidatus Omnitrophota bacterium; assembly: GCA_003510525.1. Lineage (GTDB taxonomy): Bacteria > Omnitrophota > Gorgyraeia > Gygaellales > UBA12090 > UBA12090. The sequence goes on along the minus strand of DOMD01000090.1, from coordinate 2,378 downwards.
TTTTCTTTATTCTGCCGCTATGTTCATACGCGGTAGGCGCTCTTTAATAATATTAATAAATCGCTCCTGAATCTCTTGCTTAATTTTTGAATTTTTAATTATTGTTTCCATTAGAATTAAACTCTTTTAATTTACGCCCAATTTGTTCAACGGAACCTTTGTATTTATCTTCTAATCCTAATATTTGAAAGAATTCTTCCTAATGGCAATCTTGATCCTAAGATTACTTCGTCGCTATCGCTCCTCGCCCCGTTAGAAAAACTCTTTTAACATTGTTAAAGTTTTCTAACGGGGCTCGTAATGACACGATAAGGCATTACTGTTCTGCCCGCAAAGGTAAATAATAACATTGTGACACAGCCTGATTGTGATGTTCCCCTAAATCACGGAATCAAAAAGGTTCTCCAATGGATATTAAGGAAAAAATAGGCCTGTTTCCGGATTCTCCGGGTGTGTATTTAATGAAGGACTCATCCGGCAGGATTATTTATATCGGTAAAGCGCTTTCGCTTCGAAAACGCGTGAGCAGTTATCTGGCGCGCGAGCTTTCGGCTAAGACCTCGCGCCTTATGGCGAATGTGGTTGATATTGAATATAGGGCCACAGCCACTGAAAGTATGGCGCTTTTATTAGAGGCAAGCCTTATCAAAGAGCATAAGCCGAAATATAATGTCTCGCTTCGGGATGATAAGAGTTTTCCTTTAGTNNGCGTTAAAGATTATCCGCCGCAATTTTCCTTATCGTTCCTGTTCGACGCTTCCCAAAAAAGCCTGTATGTATTATCGTATAAAACTTTCACCCGCTCCTTGTATTGGGAAAATCAGTAAGAGCGATTACGCCGAAACCATAAAGCAAATCAGCCTGATTCTGGAAGGCAAGAACGAGGAGTTGGTTAAGGAGCTGTCCCGGGAAATGCGGCAGAAAGCCAAAGAGCGGAAGTTTGAAGAAGCGGCACTGTTACGGGATAAGATGATTGCTTTAAATACCTTCAGGCCATCCTTATATAACGCGGAGGCAGCGCTTAATGAATTAAGAGAAGTTTTGAGGCTCCCGGTTATGCCGCGTAGGATAGAGGCTTTTGATGTTTCTAATATTTTAGGTAGACAGGCCACCGCTTCAATGGTATCTTTTTATAATGGCTTAGCGGATAAGGATAATTACCGCCGCTTCCGGATTAAGACAGTTAAGCAGAGTGATGATTATAAGATGATGGCTGAGGCCGTGCATAGGCGGTACTTGCGGCTTAAGGAGGAGAATTTGCCTTTGCCGGATTTAATCCTGGTGGACGGAGGCCGGGGCCAGCTTTGCGCGGCTAAAAAGGAATTAGAGGGTTTGGGATTAGTTATTTCCATTGTAAGCTTAGCTAAAAGAGAAGAAGAGATATATACCNNTGCTTCAATGTATCCGGGACGAGTCTCACCGCTTTGCTTTGAAGTATCACCGCTTATTGAGAAAAAAGAGATTTCTTAATGAAGAAAAAAGCGGATAGTATTCGTTTTAGTGCCTTTCAACTGCGGGTGTGGGAGGCGGCACTCAAGATTCCCTTTGGCTCAACGCGCAGTTATTCTTGGATTGCCAGCCGTATCGGCTCGCCCAAGGCGGTGAGGGCGGTAGGGACGGCTTTAAAGAATAACCCTTATCCGATAGTGATCCCCTGCCACCGGGTGGTAAAATCTAACGGGGATATCGGCGGATATTCCCAGGGAAGGAAAGTTAAAAAGAATCTGATTCAGCTTGAGGCTGGGCTGAAAAAAATCTTATCGCAAAAGCGCAAAAGATGTTAGAAACAGCGGACACCGCAAAGACGCAAAAAACTTTTTACCCATTTTTGCGTTTTTTGCGGTGTAAGTTTAGTTTTACAATTTATTTTGCGTTTTCGCGGTTAAAAAATATATTTTGCCTAAAAGGGGATATCAGTATAGAATAATACTGTTTTATCGCGGCTAAACGGAGTGAGGGAAAATGAATATTAAAGAATATCTGAAGATGATGGGTGAGAAAAATGCCTCGGACCTTTTTTACCGCGCCGGAGGGCCGGTGCGCATGCGTATTGACGGTAGGATTGTTTCCGTATCGGATAAGGAATTGGGCGTTGAGGATGCTATTTCCGCGGTGGAGGCGATTACCACCGAAAACCAAAGGCAGATGTTTAAGGAGCATCTGGATGTTGATTTCGGCCTGTTTTTAGATGATATTGATCAGCGCTTCCGGGTGAGTATATTCACCCAGCGTAATACCCCCTCAATAGTCGTCCGCCAGATTAGCCGGACCGTGAACTCTTTTGAAGAGATGGGCTTGCCTAAAGATGCCTTAGAAAAACTCTGTAACGAGTCCAGGGGGCTGGTGTTACTCACTGGTTCAACCGGTTCAGGCAAATC
>DOMD01000199.1 GCA_003510525.1 Candidatus Omnitrophota bacterium | reverse complement strand
CTGGGCGGCGGCATCATGGACATGTGCCTGGTGACCGAGGAACTGTCCCGCGCCTGCGGCGGCATCGCCCTGGGCTACGCCGGCACGGGCCTGGGCACGCTGCCGATCCTGCTGCACGGCTCGGAAGAGCAGAAGAAGAAATACCTGCCCAGATTCAGGAAAGGGGCGATATCCGGTTTTGCCCTTACCGAGCCTACCGCCGGCTCTGACCCCCGGACCATGAAGACCACCGCTGTCCCTACCGAGGACGGTCAGCATTATTTAATCAATGGAGAGAAGCTCTGGATTACTAACGGCAATATCGCCGATATCCTGATTGTAATGGCCCATACTCCGCCTAAGATGGAAAAGGGCAAAGAGAAAAAGCAGATTACCGCCTTTATCGTAGAAACTAACACTCCTGGTTTTGAGGCGGCTTACCGCTGTAGTTTTATGGGCTTGCATGGAGTAAAACTTGGGCTTTTGAAATTTAATAATCTCAAGGTGCCGAAGGAAAATATTTTAGGCGCGGAAGGCGAAGGGCTGAAGATTGCCTTTGTTACTTTAAATACCGGAAGGCTGACTATCCCCGCGGCAGCGGCCGGGATGAGCAAGTGGTGCCTGGCGGTGGCCCGCAAGTGGTCCAAGGAAAGAAAACAGTGGGGACTTCCTATCGGTGAGCACGAAGGGGTGGCAGTGAAATTGTCGGCTATGGCGGCAAACAACCTGGCCATAGACGCCCTGACCTGGTTGACCTCGCATATGGCTGACGCCAAGAAATTGGATATCCGCTTAGAGGCGGCAATGGCCAAGATGTTCTGCGCGGAAACCTCCTGGAAAGTGATTGACGATACCCTGCAGATCCGCGGAGGCAGAGGCTATGAGAGCGCGCCTTCGCTTAAGGGCCGGGGTGAGCCGGGATACGCGGTAGAAAGGGCGTTTAGGGATGCCCGGATAAATCTGATTATTGAAGGCACCAGTCAGATTATGCGCCTGTTTATCGCCAGGGAGGCCCTGGACCCTCATCTAAGGAGAATGCTGGCGGTAATGGGAGGCAAGACCCCGTTTTTTAAGAGGATAGGCTTGGCTGTTTCTACCGGGTTATTCTATGCCTTCTGGTATCTTAAGCTGTTGATTCCTTGCTATTGTGCCGGGAGGTTTAAGGATTTACCCCCAAAACTCCAGCAGCATTTGGTTTTTGCCCAGAACGCCTCTAAACGGCTGGCCCGGGTCATCTTTTTAAATATGCTTATCCATCAGCAGAAATTAGAATCCCGCCAGAATACACTAAATCGTTTTGTGGATATCGGGGCTGAACTTTTTGTGATCTCGGCGGTCTGCTCTTATTCTCAGGCCAAGGCCAAGGAAAGCAATAACAGCTCTATTGATCTGGCTGATCTTTACTGCCGCCAGGCCCGGGTCAGGATTACCCAAAACTTCCAGGGGATCGCGTGTAACGAGGATAAGATCGCCTCCGCGCTTGCCAAAAGACTGCTGGCCGGGGAGTATGAGTGGCTGGAGAACGAAATCATTAAATAATTTTTTGCGTAAGCTGTGATTTGTAATCTGTAATCTGTTCTCTGTTCTCTTCCGAGCAAAGCGAGGAAAATATGGATTTCTTTAATCTTTCCAGCATTATCAAAAAAGACCCGGATAAGGTCTTTATCGTTAATTATGCCCCGGTCTTTGCCCGGCTTAGCGAGTCCGAGAAAAATTTGATAATGCAAAAAAGCAAAGTCGTGGAATATGCCAAAGGGGATGTTATCTATAGACAAGGAGATATTCCTACCGCCTTCTATTGCGTTATCAGCGGCAGAATCAGGGTTTTTATTAATCCCCCGGACCGGACTGAGGAGACCCTGGAGTATCTTAACTGCGGACGTTACTTTGGGATGATTTCTTCGCTTCTGGGAGAGAATCATTCGGTAAGCGCCCAGGCGGCTAACGACTCTAAAATTTTAGAGATCACCCCGGAGGATTTCCGCGGCATCTTAAATAACGCCCCGCGCTTAGCCATTGACATCAGCCACACCTTGTCCCGCCGGCTTAAGAAAAAAGATCAGGCTGAGAAGAAGATTTTTGAAAGCAACATCATCTCGGTTTTCGGCATATCCGCTCATACCGGATGCGCGGCCTACGCGGCGAATCTGGCCTTAAGCCTGAAGAAGGAAACCAAGAAAGATGTCCTGCTGATAAATGTGGCCTCAGCTAAAGACCAGCTTTACCGTGATTTTGACTCTGTTGATGGCGCCTCCAGCGGCCCCGGCGGCTTATGGATGGTTAAGCTGGATTCTCCGCTTCCCCCGGAGGAATCTTTAAATAGCGCGATATCGGAAGATGCCTTTTCCGGGGTGAAATTGGTCAACGTTATCTACGACAGTTCAAGCGCTTCTTATGTCAGCAGATTTAACGCCTTTCTGACCTATTTTACCGGAAGTTATCACTACATAATCGTTCAACTGCCGCCTTTGGTTGAAGACGCGGTTTTTAACGCCCTCAACCAGTCCGACTCTGTTCATTTGCTGAGTAACTGCGATGCTAACAGTTTAGGAAAGACAAAATCTCTTTTGTTTGATTTATCTCAGAAGGTAAGCTCGGCCCAGGAAAAAGTAAGCTTGATTCTGGCCCGCCACCAGCAGGGCGGAGAGCCTTCTTGCGAGGAGATTGCCGCTTCTTTAAAGCATAGTATTTATGCATCCTTGCCGGCCCTGGATGAGGTTTACCGGAAAATAGGCAAGCCAACCAAAAGGATTGTAACCGAGTATACTGAATTAGAGTATTCCCGCTCAGTTCGGAGAATTGCCCGGGAAATAGGAGGTATTCGGGTGGGCCTGGCCCTGGGCAGCGGGGCGGCCTACGGCCTGGCTCATATCGGGGTAATCAAGGTTTTAGAGAAGGAAAATATCCAAATAGATATGATTGCCGGCTCCAGTATGGGGGCGCTGGTCGGGGCATTGTGGGCCTCAGGCTTAAACAGCGCGGAAATCCAGAATATGCTGATGGAGTATAACAATAACCGCCTTAAGGCCTATGGCCTTTTGATTGACCTCTGCTTTCATAAAATGTCCCTGGCCAAGGGCAATAAAATCCGCAGGTTTTTAGAGAAGCACATCGGAAATAAAACCTTTCANNAACAGCGGCAGAATTGTAGACGCGGTGATGGCCAGTATCGCGATCCCGGCTGTCTTTGCCCCGCAGGTTATTGGCGGTGATTTGATTATTGATGGAGGAATAATTGAGCCGGTGGCAGTGGGAACGCTGGTAAAGATGGGTATAAATAAGATAATCGCGGTGAATGTCCTGCCCAGTCCCGAGAGTATGGCGCGCAGCCATGAGTTTAAGCAGCTGCTGAAACAGAAAGAAAGGGAAAAGGCGGGGAAAGGGAGTTTCCTGGACAAGCTTTCTTATCAGTTTCAGTCCGGTATTAACCGGATGTTTTTTCCGAATATCTTTGATATTATCGTAAATAGTATGCAGACAATGGAATACGCCATTGCCGAGGCCGACTGTCAGAGGGCCGATGTCCTGATCAGTCCGGTAGCCTTGGGTGTGGAGTGGTTTGATTTCTTTAGGATAGAGGAGCTGATTAAGATTGGAGAATATGAGGCGATTAAGTCTCTGGCTAATATCAAGAGTATCTTTTAAGCTGATAAATGAATGAGAAAGATTGGTGCGGTAATTCTTATCGCGGGCGCTTTTCTTTCATTTCAAGCGGTTCTTGGGTTGACAGAGTTAAAGCGGTTCTCTTTTAACCGGGAAAACGCGCTTAAGGAATGGAAGGAAAAGATTTTTCACGGCCNNCTGAGCTGGCGCTGGAAGGTGGATAAATTTCCCTCTAAGAGCCGCGAAAATGACCGGTCCAGGAAATCCTGGATAGAGCGCGACGATTACGCGGTAAGGTTTTATGTGATTTTTCCGGCAATGATTTTTACCAATACCCGTTGCCTGGAATATGTCTGGTCTGAAGATTTGCCTCAGGG
>DOMD01000183.1 GCA_003510525.1 Candidatus Omnitrophota bacterium | reverse complement strand
TAATCCAGGCTTTTAAACAAATCAAGCATTTTAAGAAAATCCTCAACCGATGTGTGGACGCCAACCACCGCTTTCACAAAAACATCTTTTACCTTGGCGATATTCAGAAAATCATAATGCTGTTTCCAGCAATCATCCGCGAATCCGGATGAACTGGGCAGTTTGATGTCCATCGCTACTATATCTACGGCATCAATGACCTCGCTTAAGGCCGCGGGAATAGTTCCGTTAGTCTCTAAATAAGTTTGATAACCCTTCTCCTTAACCAGCCGGAGAGACTCCTTTAAAAAATCCTTTTGTCCAAGCGGCTCGCCTCCGGTAAAAGAAACGCAGGAAAAATCCGGGCCGTAAGACTCTATCTTTTTTAAGAGGCTCTCAGAATCATATTCTTCAAATTTCTCAAATTCAGTATCGCAATATCCGCACGCGAGGTTACAGCCGGAGAAACGCACAAACACCTGCTTATGGCCGAAATATATCCCTTCTCCTTGAATGCTGGAAAATATCTCGTTAATTCTTCCGGTCATATTTAACACCCCTCAGCAATGGATCGCGATACCCTGCTTCCTGGAACCCCCTTGCCCTGAAATTACAACTGTCGCACTTACCACAAGGTTTCCTTCCTCCCTGATAGCAGGACCAGGTCAGCTCATAAGGAACTTTTAGGCGCGTTCCCAATTTTATTATCCCGGCTTTAGTCATCTTTATTAGGGGAGTGAAAATACTAAACCCCCGCCCTTCCACTCCAGCCTTAGTCCCTAAATTAACCGCTCTTATAAAGGCCCGGTAAAACTCCGGACGGCAATCAGGATAACCGCTGTAATCTATGGCATTGGCCCCGATAAAAATGCTGGATGCTTTTATAGCCTCCGCGCAAGATAACGCGAAGCTCAAGAAAATAATATTCCTCGCCGGCACATAGGTCAAGGGAATCGAGTTGCTTAAGTTTATAGAGTTCGTTGAGTTACTAAATTCAGGAATTTTTAATTTCTTATCCAATAAACTCGAACCTTTCCAGGGCAAGGACAGCTTTATTATTTGCCAGGCGCATCCGGCGCGTTGAGCTATTTTCTTAGCCGAAGCAATCTCTTTTTTGTGGCGCTGGCCGTAGTCAAAGATAAGGCAATAACACTGAAAACCTTTGGCTTTGGCAAAATAAAGGGTAGTGGCCGAATCCAGTCCGCCGGATAAAAGCACAACCGCCTTTTTACTCATTTACAATACGTTGCCGAACAATTATCCGACTCCCANNGGCCAAAGAGATAGCAAGCGATATTTTCCGAGGTAGGATTATTTTTCTTAAAATAGGCAATCTGGTTAAGATGCTTGTGGTCCAGCTCCTCTAATGTTTCCTTAAGTATGTCCTTGATTTCGTGAAAATCCATGGCTAAGCCGTTAGTATCGGTTTTTTTAGCCGAGATAACCGCTTCAACCTTCCAATTATGCCCGTGTAATGCTTCACACTTTCCCTTATAATGACGCAGATTATGCGCCGCGCTGAATTCTGTCTTTACGGATAATTTATACATTTCTTCACCTGGTATAATCATCAGGTATAAATCCTAAAGATTATACCTGATTACTGTGATTAATAAAAGATTACAGCGATTAAACTATTAATCCCATTAAAATAACCTTATCTTTAATCTCTGTAATCTGCCTTTTAATCGCTGTAATCAGACATCCTGCTTGTTTCTCTTTATAGGATGTCTTTTTAAAACGGCTCAGCCTTAATCACATTATGGACCGGATGTCCTAAAAATCTCCGGGCCAGGCCGCTGAACCAGGCCGGGCCGTCCGAGACATAGAATGACCGCGCGGGCTTAGGATTGGCCTCCAGCAGGCCGTCAGTAGAAAGCATCTGCTTGACTTCAGTGGCCACCTGCTTGGCGGAATCTATCAGGGTAACCCCAGGGCCCATAACTTTTTTGATTACCGATTTTAACAGAGGATAATGGGTACAGCCCAAAATCAAGGTATCCACCCCGGCCTTTTTCATCGGCTCTAAATAAACCCCGGCTACTTCCAAAACCGCCCTTTGATGCAGCCAGCCCTCTTCCACAAAAGGTACAAATAAAGGGCAGGCGCAAGAAATAATCTTGATTCGCTCATCCAGGGCCTTAATTTCTCTTTCATAAGCTCCGCTGGCAATAGTGGCCTTGGTCCCGATTACCCCGACGCGCTTATTTTTGGTGGCATAAACCGCCTCGCGCGCTCCGGGTAAAATAACCCCGACCATCGGCACCCGAAAATGCCCCCGGATTACCGGAAGAGCGATGCTGGAAACAGTATTACAGGCAATACAGATTAACTTAACCTCCTGCTTAAGCAGAAATAAAATATTCTCAATGGAAAACCGGATAACCGTTTCCTTGGACTTTATTCCGTAAGGAACCCTGGCGGTATCCCCAAAATAAATTATACTCTCTCCGGGAAGCTGACGAATAAGCTCCCTAACCACGGTCAGGCCCCCCACCCCGGAATCAAAAACCCCAATCGCCCTGGACACTTTTTAACTTCCTTTTCTCTTAACCCTTCCTGCACCTACGAGGCGCAGGAAGGGTTAGCTCTATCAATATTGAGCGCCGGCTAATTCGTATTGCCGGCTGTAATGGATTATTCCGTCAGAGATGGCTTCGGCAATCTGCTGGCGGTAGAAATTATTCCTTAGATATTTTTCTTCTTTAGGGTTAGACAAGAAACCGGTTTCAATCAAAACCGCGGGAATATGAGCGCCTTTTAAGACATAAAAAGGCGCGCCTTTTACCCCCAAAATCTTTAAACCCATATTCCTCTCGGCCGACTCGCAGATATTCTGAGCCAGGCGGATAGATTCCAGGCGGCTGGAAGTATACACCATATCCCAGAGCGTGGTTTTAAGATCCAGGGAACTGCCGTAAAAAGAACTGCTGTCTATATCCAAATCCGCGCTCTTAGCCGAAAAAAGGGCCCGGGAGTAATCATTCACTTTCTCGGTTATATAATAAACCTCAAAGCCGTTTAATTTACCTGAAGCGGCGGAATTAGAGTGGACGCTGATGAATAAATCCGCTCTTGAGCGGTTGGCGATATCCGCCCTCCCCTGAAGGCTGATAAATTTATCCGTGGAACGGGTCATCAGCACTTCAATCCCCTGGGCTTTTAAAAACTGGGCTAAACGCCGGGCGATATCCAGATTCACATCCTTTTCCCTTAAGCCGGTTTTTCCTATGGCTCCGGGGTCGTGGCCGCCGTGGCCGGCATCAATCACTACCTTTTTTATCCGTTTCTCCAGGATATATTTCGGTTTTTCTTCAGGGACCGCCTCCAGATAAAATTTATCAATCACCTTTTCTTTAAACTTTAGAGGCACCGCGGTAAAGCCGTTATGGGTAATCACCGGATACTCAATATCCAAAGGCAGGCCGTTGACCAAGACTACTGAGGTGTCCAGCAAAAGCTTAGCCTCCACATTCGCCTTTCTTAAAGTAACCTGTCGGCCGATATAATCATACTCCCACAAGATATTAAAATGCCGGCAAAGACTTATAAGCGGGAGATAAACGGTATTATTGACGGAAAAGCTTTCTACCGGAAGGCCTGTTTTTTGAATACGTCCGGTGGTGGCGCAGCCAGCCATAGTCAACAATCCACAGACCACAGTCAATAGTCTATAATTCAGAAACAAAAACGTTTGCTTTTTGAACCAAATCATTATTGCTCCAGTTTCAGCTCGATGTCTTTATTTCCGTCATTTAAAATAACCCTATCCTGTTGTATGTCAACCACTCTGTTTCCGTTCACCTCGTCTCCGATATGCAGAAGCTGGTTATTAATGAGGACGTAGCTGTCTTTCTCATCGTAGACAATCCCATCCAGCGCTAACGCGGAAGAGCTTGAAACAGGCGTCTGGGTAACCATAAAAGGATCCCTGCCCCACTCTTTATGTCCGGAACGTTTTTTTTGCTTTATCTCTTGCCGCGAAGAAGAGGCTTCCATATCTCCGGAAGGCGCGTTGGTCTTCTGCTTAGAAAAAGACTTCAAGCCGTTATACCAGACAAAAACCGCTATCAGCGCTAAAACCGCTAATATGGCTTTTTTCTGATCAAACTTCGGCATTGATTTATTCATTGCTAAGATAGATGGCTAGGGTAACAACACCGGCTATTTTTGGCAAAGGCATATCAGCACGCTTTATCTGTAGATTCTCTACCGTAATAAGCGCGCCCTCAAATTCCCTTAGAAAACTTAAAAATAAACCTATCTGTTTAAACTCACCCTCCATCTCCAGATAAACCGGCAAAAGCGAATAGCCGTCTTTTATATTCTTTTCTTTCTGGGTTATGGACTTTAACTCCAGAGAGTGAGACCGGCACTGTTTGCTTATGGTATCAATAACTAAAGAAGTATCCTCTTCCTTAATTAGCCTTTTATTTACCTTCAGCCCCTGAATTATCCGCAGATTCTCATTGACCGATTTAAGCTGAACATTCAGCCCGGAAAGCTCCTTATTCTTTTTCGTGATTTTCCCGGCTAAGGGGAAATAAAGGAACATAATGATTATACTAACGATTCCAGCCGGAATAAAGATTATCTTTTTTTTCTCTCGGAATATTTTTATCAGCTCTATCATTAGTTACTCAAACTGCATTTGAATTTCAAATTCTTTTTGGCCCGCGGCCTCGCGCATCGCGGAAAACTTAATATTCCTGAATATGCCCTCTTCCAGTTCACGGATAAATCCGGAAAAGGCGTCCGGCCGGTCTTTACTTGAGGTAATCGTTCCCTTAAGGGTTAGAATGCCGCCTTGCGCGCTCATCTGGGTGAGGCATATTTCATCCGGGATACAATTGCCAATCTCCTTAAAAACATCTTCCCAGTAAGGCTCCTCCGATAAAACGGTATTTATTAAATCCCGCTCTTTGGCCTCGCCAAAGCGGGTATTTAAAAAAGACAGCTCTGATTTCACCGCGTTTATTTTTTTGTCTAAATTAGCCGCGCTCAGGAACAGCCCCATAAAAGCAAGCACCAAAATAGTTATCGCCGCGCTCAAGCCCGCCTTTAAAGCCGCCCTCTCCATAAGGCGCTTTAGATCCTCCCTTACCTCAAAGGGAAGAAAATTTATTCCCTCGGTTTTATTTATTCCCGCGCCCGCGGCCATAGCCATACGGCTGATTTCAGGATGATCGTTTAATTCTTTGCTTACCTTGATTCCTTCCCAGGAATTATAAACCTCAACCTCTATGGCTAACTCCTTAGCCAGGAATTTATCCAAACCCTTCAACATCGCGCTTCCGCCAAAAAGAATCAGCCTGTCTACTTTCATCCCGCCGGTTTCTTCACGGTAAAAATCAAAGGAGCGGCCGATTTCAGTAGCCAGCTTCTCTAAAGAGGCCATCAACAAAGAATGAAGCTGGGCGTTAGAAATCTTATTCTCAACCAGTTCTGACTTGATTTCCCGGGGAATCCCGTATTCCTTTTTTATCTTCTCCGCCTCCGCGCAGGAAAGCTCTATTTTGCCTGTGGCCGTAGAGAGAGCGCTGGTTAAAGCCCGGGTAAAGTCATCGCCGGACACCGGAACCTTGCGGTTAAAACAAAATTGGAAATTGCGGATGATTATTAAATCAGATAAGCTCTTTCCTATATCTATTGCCGCGACACTTAAGTTTTCTTTAAATTTTTTAAACTTGAGCAGATTGAACATTGCTAAAGCCGAGTTGATAATTACCCGCGGTTTTAGGTTCAGCTCATTAAACAGGCGCACATGTTCCGCTATGGCTTTATGAGGACATACCCCCACCAGTATTTCTTTTTTCTTAACCCCATTCTCAACAAGGTCCCCGATGACTTCAAAATCAACCAGCGAATCCTCGATAGAAAAAGGGAAATAATTCTTAGCTTCCAAGGATACCGCCTCTTTTAGTTCATTATCCGGCATCATCGGCACAATCGCCCTTTTAAGCATGGAATAAGGCGAATCCAGCAAAGCAACTATTTTGGAGTTTTTCGCCTCCGGGCCGGAAAACAGTTCTTTAAGGATACGCGCCGGCTCTTTATCTTTTTCTAAATCAATAATCTTAACTTTAGTTAAATAAAAAACGCCCTCTTTCTGTTTAAGCTGGGCTAATTTTATAGAACTGGCGCCGATATCCAAACCGATACTATATTTTTCCTTAGAAAAAAATCCGTTTGGTATCAGGCTTTCCATATTCATCTTAGGTTATGCCGTTTAAATCGCCGGGACTATCTCGTTCCAGTCTTTTTGAAATACCACTACCAGGTCGGCTCCGGAAGAATAGGTAAAAGCCGGCGGCATAGGCGCGAAAATATTATCGGTATAATTAATGGTAATGCCGCTTCCGCCACCCATCGAAAAATTGCCTCCCGCCAGTATAGTGCCGTTAATGGTAGAATTTTTCACATCGTCAAAGGTGATATTATTTTGGTCCAAAATCAATCCATTTATGGTGCTATTCTGTAAGCCAATCCTTTGGCCGGGGGCACCGGTGCCGCTGGTGCTCATATTGTTCTTGGCGGCCAGCGCCGGGTAATTAGTAAGCGGACTGGGGGTTATTTGGACATTATTGGCCTTGTCAGCAAATTGAATACTACTATCCGAAAATATTGAGCCGTTTATTATGGCATTGTCTCCANNGGGGCAAAAGTGTGATTGCCGCTGATAAACTGGCCGCCGGTAATAGCCAAATTCTTATAGTAATCAAAATCTAAGGTAGGATTAATCATCGGAAAACTCTCGGAAAGAGTTCCGTTGATGGTCATACCCGCGTAATTTGTTATATGCACATGACAGCTTATATTACCATTTATTATCCCGGTTGAGCCGTTAAAATCAACCGTACTGCCATCAGCATGAATACTACGCACTAAAACTGAGGAGGTGAAGGCCGCGCTGGCCCCTATCTGCCGGCTCATCGCGTTAACCGTTCCCAGAGAGGTAAAGGAATATATATTTCCGCTTTTAACGGCGCTCACGGAATATATGCCATTGCCCAGAGAAGCGGTAATTGTAGTAGGGCTGGTTTGGTAATTAGCGTCGTTTT
>DOMD01000015.1 GCA_003510525.1 Candidatus Omnitrophota bacterium | reverse complement strand
GGCTTCGCCGCGAGGCGAGCCCTTGTCAAGGGGAGGATTTCTTACTGCCGCTGTTAAGCCAAAAGAGACTCCGGAAAACAAGCCTTTACCTATTCAGCCGGAACATAAGCTCCTGGAGGATAGCGACTTAGACCTGGAAAGGGTAAAAGAGCTATGGCCGCGGTTTGTCGAACATTTAACTAAAGTTAAGGTTTCGGCCGCGCATTACCTGGAAGAGGGAAGCCCGTATAAGACCTTAGGCAGTGTCTTGACTATCGGCTTTCCTCAAAGGGCGGGCTTTCATAAAGAGTCATTGGAAGGCAAAGAAAATCATATTCTTCTGGAAAAAATATGGAAAGAACTGCTTAAGCAGGACATCAAGATAAATTTTGCCGTTACTAAAGAAGAGAAAAAAACGGTTTCGGACTCACCCGGCGAGAATGAGCATGACGACCATTTATTAAAATCCACCTTGGATACCTTTAACGGCAGAATAGTCAGAAAGAGTTAATGGCTCGACCGCGCCCACCATTAATCCTGAGCAAAGTAGTTCGACAAGCTCACTACACTTCGAACTACACTGAGCTAAGTCGAAGTGTCGAAGGATTGAAATGAATTATCCCCTTACTATAGAAAGACTGATCCAGGAATTAGTTAAGCTTCCGGGTATCGGAAGAAGGAGCGCGGAAAGAATTGTTTTTCATCTTTTGAATAATTCCCCCAAAGACGATATTGTCCTGCTTTCCCAGAGGCTGATTGAATTAAAAGATAAGGTGCGCCTTTGTAACCGTTGTCATAACCTGAGCGAGAATGACGAATGTTCCATCTGCTCCAATTCCCAGCGTAACCGGGGTATTCTTTGCGTGGTGGAACGGCCTAATGACGTAACCTCAATTGAAAAGGCCGGCACCTTTAACGGCCTTTATCATGTGCTTTTGGGCGCCATTGACCCTCTGGAGGGAAGAGGGCCGGCTCAACTGAAGATTGACAGCCTGATTCAGCGGATAAAACAGGAAAATATCCAGGAAGTAATTATCGCCACTGATTCTGATACCGAAGGCGAAACCACCGCCTTATATCTTACCAAGCTGATTAAGCCGCTGGAGGTGTGTTTAAGCCGGATCGGCTTAGGCCTTCCGGTAGGCTCAAATTTAGAATACGCTGATTCCGCCACTCTCTCCAAAGCCCTGGAAACCCGCCGGATTATTTAACTTTCCCCTAATGATTAACCTAAATAATCTTTCTAAAAACTACGGCAGTAAAATCCTTTTTGAAAAGGTATCCCTAAGTATAAACCGCGGGGAAAAGGTTGGCTTGATCGGGCCTAACGGCGCGGGGAAGTCTACGCTTTTTTCTCTGATTCTGGGTGATTTGGAGCCCACTAGCGGCGCGGTGCAGATAAGCAAAAATATCCATATCGGCCATCTCAGGCAGGAGGCCAGCTTCAAGTCTGAAAATACGGTTTTATCCGAGCTGACTGAAGGGGAGGAAAGGATATTAGCTTTAAAAAAAGAGAAAGAGCTTCTGGAGGAAAAAAATGAAGCCGGTTCAAAGCGCTACGGTGAGATTTTGCACAACCTGGAGGTCCTGGGATATTTTGAGCTGGAACATAAAGCCAAGAAAATCCTGATGGGTTTAGGTTTTAAAGAGAGGGATTTTAACCGGCTGATATCCCAGATGAGCGGAGGCTGGCAGATGCGCGCCCTCCTGGCTAAACTGCTTACCTATAAATACGACCTTTTGCTTTTGGATGAGCCGACTAATTACCTGGATTTAAATGCCGCGCTTTGGTTGAAAAGTTATCTGGCTGATTTTGAGGGCACCTTTATTATGATCTCTCACGATAAGGCTTTTTTGACCGAGGTTACCAATTATACCTTGATTCTGGAGAACGGCTCTATTGCCAAGGTTAAGGGTAATTATGAGCATTATGAACAGATCCAGGAGGAAAAGCGGATATACCAGATTAAGCAGTCTAAGGAGCAGGAGAAAAAAAGAGAGCAGCTGGAGAAATTCGTCGGGCGTTTTCACGCCCAGCCGAATAAGGCGGCCTCGGTCAGGGCCAAGAGGCGGATTTTAGAGAATATGCCGGAAATCGTCGTGCTTAAGGATCGCCGGGAGAGCATCCATAACTTTCATTTTCCCTCAACTAAAAGAAGCGGCTGGCGGGTAATGAACTTAGAAAAGATTTCCAAGTCTTACGGTGATATCCAGGTGTATAAGGACCTGGATTTTGAGATTACTCAGGATGAAAAAGCGGTCCTGGCCGGGGAAAACGGGGCGGGCAAGTCCACACTTTTAAAGATTATGGCCGGGGTGGTGGATATTGACAGCGGCCTGCGTAAACCGGGCCACAATGTGGATGTCGGTTATTTTTCTCAGACCAGGATGGATGTCCTGCATCCGGAAAATACCGTCCTGAAAGAGGCTTATTCCGCCGCCGCCGGTTTTATGTCTGAGGAGAGTATCCGCACTATTTTAGGAGCGTTTTTGTTTAGCGGAGACGACGCGGATAAAAAGGTGAGCGTTTTATCCGGAGGGGAAAAGAGCCGTCTGATTTTAGCCAAACTTTTAATCAACCCTCCGAATCTCCTGCTCTTGGATGAGCCGACTACCCATTTGGATGTAGACGCGGTGGAGGCCCTGGTTAAGGCTTTGAAGGATTACGAGGGAACGCTGGTTTTTATCAGCCACGATATTTATTTTGTGCGCTCCGTGGCTAATGTGGTGTATGAGGTGAGCCCCGTTAGAAGCAGGACGCCAGAGGCGTCCGACGGTTGCCTTCGGCAATCTGCTTCTGACGGGGTGAAAGATTCCCAAGTGAGAAAATTCCCCGGTAATTTTGATTATTACCTGGAGAAAAAAGATAAAGGCGAAGCTTCTCTTGAAAACAATACTTCCCGCAAGGCCGCCGGATATTCCCGGCCTCAAGAGCAAAGGCAGGCGAACCTAGAAAAGGAAAAACAGCGCAAAGAAGAAGAAAAAACCCGCAAGGCCCATAATTCCGCTCTCCGCGAAAGCATAAGCAAGTTGGAAAAGGATAAAGAAAAGCTGGAATTAGAAAGTTATGCCAAGGTGCGGGCCTTGTCTAACCCGCATATCTTTCGTGATGAAGATACTGCCAGGGAATACGGCCGCCGCCTGAAGGAGATAGAAAAGCTGATTTCCGATATTCAGGCCAAGGTCAAAGAATTGGAATCCCGGGTGATTCAAAGCCCCTAATCGGCCAAAACCAATCAAAATCATCAAAATCAAAATTTTCGGTTGCCAGATTGGATTTTTGTGTTATAATTGTAAATTACATTTTTGTTGCTAATCCAGAGGGGTATACTTTCCGCTCCCTGCCTACCGGCAGGCAATTAAGGAAAGGTATAAAGATGCGGCGGTAGTTTAGGAGAAAATCAAAGATTTGTCATTTTCCTGCCTCGGAAGCGGCGGGTGATATTTGATTTTAATATTTGATGTCTAATATAGGAGGGAATACCATTGGCAGATGAATTGATTAGGCAGTTNNATGGCGCCATACATTTTTGGAGCAAGAAACTCGATTTATATCATTAACCTGGAGAAAACCCTGGAGTGTCTAAAGACAGCGCGGGAATTCCTTAAAGGGTTGGCTATCAAAGGCGAAACCATCCTTTTCGTGGGCACTAAAAAACAGGCCCAGGCTATGGTCGCTGAACAGGCCAAGGCCTGCGGAATGCCTTATGTATCCTCTCGCTGGCTGGGAGGCCTTTTGACTAATTTTTCCACCATCAAGAAGTCAGTAGCCCGGCTTAAGGATATTGATAAAATGAAAGAAGACGGCAGACAGGCTAATTTTACCAAAAAGGAAGTTGGCCTGATGATGCGGGAAAGGGGAAAACTGGAGAATAGCCTTGGCGGCATCAAGGATATGGAGCGTCTGCCGGCGGCCTTGTTTGTGGTGGATTCTAAAAAAGAGGAGCTTGCCGTAGCCGAGGCCAGGAAGTTAGGCATACCGGTAACCGGGCTTATTGATACTAATTGTAATCCGGAGTTAATTGATTACCCGATTCCCGGCAATGATGATGCTATCAAATCAATCAAGCTGATAATCAGCCTGGTGGCGGAGTCTATAGCTGAGGGAAGAAAGGGTTTTCTGGATTATTTAACCCAGGCCAGCGTTAAGCCCGATATATCTGAAATTCAGGGTATTTCCGAAGGCGTGAAGGTTGAAGGTGAAGATATTAAGGTGAAAGAAGAGATAGTAGAGCTGGCTGAGAAGGCCGCGGGTGTGGACAAGAATGACGCGAGTATAAAACACCCCTTGAAAACTAAGCCGGCAGATTCAACGTTTGACGCGAAGAATAAAAGGAGAATTAAGAAATGAACGCTTCCTTAGAACAGATTAAGAAACTACGCGAGACTACTTCTTTGGGGGTGTCTGATTGCCGGAAGGCCTTGGAAGATTCCAAGGGTGATCTGCCCAGGGCGCTGGAAATTTTGAAAAAGAGGAGCCTGGAGATTGCCGCGAAAAAGGCGGATCGCGCCGCGGGCGCGGGAAGAGTGGTTTCTTATGTGCATTTTGACAACAAGGTCGGAGTTTTAGTGGAGATTAACTCCGAAACGGACTTTGCCGCCCGTAACGAAGAGTTTGTAAAATTCAGCTCTGATGTGGCTTTGCACATTGCCGCGATGGGCCCTAAATATGTAAAGCGGGAAGATGTTCCGGCAGAGACAGCGAAGGAACAGCCTGACGTCGAGAGTTTCTATAAGCAGTCTTGTCTTTTAGAGCAGGCCTTTGTGAAGAATCCCTCACTTACGATTAAGGATTACCTGAATTCATTGGTAGGTAAGATAGGCGAGAATATTCTGATTCGCCGCTTTGTCCGTTTTCAGCTTGGGCAGTAAAATAGTTGATAGCTTAAATAATGATGGTGAAAAAGGCGGCGTATAAAAGGATTGTGCTTAAGCTCAGCGGTGAAGCCTTGCAGGGTGTTCACCGGCACGGGATAGATCAGCATGTCCTTTTTTCTATTGCCCGGCAGATAAAAGAAATAAGAGAGCTTAATCTGGAAATCGCGGTAGTCTTGGGCGGGGGAAATATCTTTCGGGGCCAGGAAAATGTTGAGGCCCAGGGCTTGGATATGGATCGTTCTGTGGCTGATTATATGGGGATGCTGGCTACAGTGATAAACGGGATGGCCTTTCAGGATGCTTTGGAGAAGCAGGGTGTCCCTACCCGCTTGATCAGCGCGATTGAAATCCACCAGGTGGCTGAGTCTTACATCAGAAGGCGGGCAATGCGCCATCTGGAGAAGGGCAGGGTGATAATCTTTGTGGCCGGAACCGGTAACCCTTATTTTACCACCGATACCGCCGCCGCCCTCAGGGCCAAAGAGATAGGCGCCCAGGTGCTGCTTAAGGCCACTAAGGTTGACGGAGTGTATACCGCCGATCCCTTCAAGGTCCGGGATGCCAGGAGATTTTCTTCGGTTAAATACATTGATGTGGTGAGGAAGGGCCTGAAGGTGATGGATTCTACCGCGGTAACCCTATGCATGGAAAATAAACTCCCGATAATAATCTTTGATATGACTAAAGAAGGCAATATTAAGAAAGTAGTGATGGGCGAGAAGATTGGGACTGTAGTTAAGTAAAACAGAGGTGTTATAATGGTTAAAGATATCATTAAAGAAGCGGAAGATAAAATGAAAAAAGCCCTGGAGGCGATGCAGAGAGAATTTGCCGAGATTTCTACCGGCAGGGCCAATCCCAGCATGGTTGAGGGCCTAAGGGTGGATTGTTATGGAACGCCTATGCTCCTAAAACAGCTTGCTTCGATAACCGTTCCCGACGCCAGGTTGATCCAGATTCAGCCTTGGGATGCCTCGCTTATTTCTGAGATTGAGAAATCCATACTAAAATCAAGCCTGGGAGTTAATCCGTCTAATGATTCCAAGATAATCAGGGTGATCATCCCTCAGCTTTCTAAGGACAGGCGCGAGGAATTAGCCCGGGTGGTAAAAAAGATGGCTGAAGACGGCAGGATTTCCCTGCGCACTATTCGCAGGGACTCTAAGGAGGCCATTGATAAATTAGAAAAAGAAAAACGTATCGCCGAAGACGATAAATTTAAAGGCCACGACAGCCTGCAAAAAATAGTAGATTCTTATATTCAGAAGGTGGAGCAGGTTTTAGCGGGAAAAGAAAAGGAATTGGCGGAATTTTAGCCGGTTGTCTTTCACGGTGAAAGTTCCGGGATAAATAAAATGGGCCGCTAGCTCATCCGGTAGAGCATCGGCTTTTTAAGCCGAGTGTGCCGTGTTCGAGTCACGGGCGGCTCATTAAAACAGAGCTAAGAGCTAAGAATTAAGAGCTAAGATTAAAGTAAATAATATGTTTTTAAAACATATTCTTCTTAGTTCTTAGCTCTTAGTTTTTAATTCTGCCTTAGTTCGGGCGGATGGCGGAATTGGCATACGCGATAGCCTTAGGAGCTATTGGGGAAACTCTTGGAGGTTCAAATCCTCTTCCGCCCATAAAAATGAAGCACAGAGCTGAAAATTTAGCCTATTGCGAACGACGCGGGAGTAGCTCAGTTGGTAGAGCGCAACCTTGCCAAGGTTGATGTCACGGGTTCGACCCCCGCCTCCCGCTCCATATTTTCTTAATAAAAGATAAATTAAAGAAGAGATATTTCAAGGAGGAAATATTACTATGAAGATAGCTGATTTTTTATCCAAGAAAGCGATTACCGCGGATCTCAAGGCAGTTAAAAAAGAGGATGTGTTAAAAGAATTGGTTGAGCTTTTGGCGGCTTCGGAGGATATTGAGAAAAAAAATCGTAATAAGCTGGTAGAACAGCTTATGGCCAGAGAGGCGCTGGGTTCAACCGCGATCGGGCAGGGGGTGGGTATCCCGCACGCGAAATCCGAGTGCGTGAATAAGCTGGTGGCAGGTTTTGGTATTTCTCAAAAGGGGGTTGATTTTGATTCTTTAGACGGAGAAAAAGTTTACATATTTTTTCTGCTCATCGCCCCTATTGATTCTGCCGGCCCGCATCTGAAGGCCTTGGCCAGGATTTCCCGCCTCTTAAAAGATAAATACTTCCGTGACTCACTCAAAGAATGTAAAGACGAAAAGTCCGTACTAAAGATTATCCTTCAGGAAGACGATAAAAAGATATAGTTTTGAAAACAAATGGTAAGATGAAGAGTCTAAGATTAAGATTATCTTAACTTTAGCCCTCTGTCTTTTTGTGTTTTTAATTAATGCGCAGAATGAAAAAAGATTCTAATATTTTTTTGCGGGTAATTAAATGGTTCTATCCCGGGATGCGCGTCAAGCGCTGGGTGGGCCTGCTTGTCTTCGCGGTTGCCCTGGTGGCTTTAAGCAGCGCGCGGTTTTTTATTGAAGAAAGCTTTTTTTCCCGGGCGTTGTATATCCTGGTAACCCTTTTAGGGGTATTCCTGGGGGTTCTGGGCCTGCGCAATATCCTAAGTTCTTTTATTAATGTGTTTGTGCCCGGCGGCGACAAGGAACTGGTGGATATGATTTACCGCAAACGTTATTTAGAAAAAGGCCCGCGTATAGTAACTGTGGGAGGGGGAACCGGACTATCGGTTTTACTGCAGGGTTTAAAGGAGTATACCTCTAATATAGCCGCGGTGGTTACGGTTGCCGATGACGGAGGCTCTTCCGGCAGGATTAGACAGCAGTTTGACATACTTCCTCCCGGCGATATCCGCAACTGCTTGGTGGCCCTGGCTGATGCCCCGACCCTGATGCAGGAGCTTTTTCAATTCAGGTTTGATTCTTCAAGCGAGCTCTCCGGACACAGCTTTGGAAATCTCTTTATCACCGTAATGACTAAACTGACCGGAGATTTTGAGAAGGCGGTTAAGGAGTCAAGCAAGGTTTTGGCTATCCGCGGGCAGGTTATACCATCAACCTTAAATAAAATATCCCTGGTGGCAAAATATAAGGATGGCTCTATTCAGGAGGGCGAAACCGCTATTCCTAATAAGAAGCGCCAGATTACCAATATATATCTAAATCCTCCGGATATCCAGGGCACGCCGGATGCCATCAAGGCCATTTCGGAGGCCCAAGCGATTATCCTGGGGCCGGGAAGCCTCTATACCAGCGTCATTCCTAATCTTTTAATTAAGGAGATCCGGGAGGCGATATTGGCCAGTTCCGCCCTAAAGATATATATATCCAATGTGATGACTCAGCCGGGAGAAACCGATGGCTATACCGCTTATGAGCATATCAAGGCAATTATTGAACATAGTTCACCCCGGATAATTGACTATTGCGTGGTGAATTCCAGATTGATTTCCCAGGAATTGCTGGAGAAATACCAGCAGGATAATTCCTTTCCGGTTTTAATTGATATAGATAAGATAAGGCATGCCGGATACCGGGTTATCGAAGGAGATTTAGTGAACTCATTGGATTATGTGCGCCACGATTCCGGAAAGCTGGCTAAGATTGTCATAGATTTGATTCAGGAAAACTTTTAATCGCGAAAGCGCAAAAAATATCGTCGATGTTTTCTTCGCGTTTTTGAGGCATTTTGCGGTTTAGCGGTGTAAAAAATGACTACTATAGAGAAAAAGGTTGTGGTTAAGAATAAAATGGGCCTGCATGCCCGGCCGGCGGCTTTGTTTGTCCAGGCGGCCAATAAATTTGATTCCGATATCACTGTGATCAAAGATAACCAGGAGGTAAACGGCAAATCCATTATGGGCGTACTTATGCTGGCCGCGGAAAAGGACAGTATAATCATAATTAATGCTACCGGTAAAGATGCCCAGGAGGCAGTTATTGAACTTGAAAAGATAGCCGCCGCCGATGATCTGGATAATATTTTTCGCAAATCCGCTTCCCCGTCTTTGCGGGCGGCGGTTTCAAAGCATACTATAAAAAGAAGATAAAAAATGATTGAGTTAAAAGGAATACCGGCATCGGGAGGAATAGCCATCGGCCCGGCCCATCTCTGGACCAAGGAAGAGTTTGTTGTCGCGCGCCAGGAGATTTCCGAGAGTCAGATAGCCGCCCAGATCCAGCTTTTCGAGGAGGCCTTGATTAAGACCCGCCATGAGATTTTAGATCTGCAGAAAAAAATTGCCGAAGGAATGGGTCAGAATGTGGCTGAAATATTTGACGCGCATCTCCTGGTCCTGGAAGACAGGATGCTTATTGAGGAGGTTATTTTCCAGCTTAAGAAGGAAAAACTTACCGCCGCCTATGTGTTTCAAAATGTCCTGAAAAAATACATCCAGGTGTTCCTTAATATCGAGGATGAGTATCTTAAGGAGAGGGTAAGTGATATAAATGATGTAAGCCGCAGGGTCCTGCGCAATCTTCTGGGTAAAAGCGCCAAACGCCTGGAGGACTTTAAGGAAAAAGTTATCTTGGTTGCCAATGATCTTTCTCCTTCGGATACCGCGGCTATGCATAAAAAGAATGTCCTGGCTTTTATCACCAGTATCGGAGGCAAAACTTCGCATACCGCGATTATGGCTAAGTCAATGGAGATCCCGGCGGTAGTGGGGCTGGAGACGGCAACCTTAAAGATTGCCACGGGAGATATCCTGATTATTGACGGAACAACCGGCGTTATTATCGTTAATCCGGATGAAGTTACCTTAGAAAAATATCGCAAAGAAAGCCGGGCCTTTAAGGATACCACCCAGCGTTATATTTCATTAAAGGATGAACCCGCCCTCACTACCGATAAAAGGCGGGTGCGGGTGGCGGCAAATATCGAGCTTCCGGATGAAATTCCTTCTATTATCGAACACGGCGCCGAAGGCATAGGGCTTTACCGCACGGAATTTTTCTATATGAACCGGACTGATATTCCCTCTGAGGAAGAGCATTACCAGGCCTATAAATTTGTGGCTGAGGCGGTTAAGCCTCAATCCGTTATTATCCGCACCTTAGATATCGGCGGGGATAAATTTTTGTCTCATTTAGAGGTCCCTCATGAGATGTCCCCGTTTCTAGGCTGGCGGGCGATAAGATTCTGTTTAGCCAGGCCGGATATGTTTAAGAGCCAGCTCCGGGCCATACTCCGGGCCTCAGTGCACGGAAACTTGAAGCTGATGTATCCGATGATTTCCGGTATTGAGGAATTAAGGCAGGCAAATACGCTTTTAGAGGAATCTAAAAATGAACTGCTAAGGGAGGGCAGGCCTTTTGATGAATCTATTAAGGTTGGGGCGATGATTGAGGTTCCCTCAGCGGCAATGACCGCCGATATCCTGGCTAAAGAAGTAGATTTTTTCAGTATTGGGACTAATGATCTTATTCAATATTCGATTGCCGTTGACCGCAGTAATGAAAAGGTGGCCTATCTTTATGAACCGGCCCATCCGGGGGTTTTGCGGCTTATCAAAAATATCATAGATATAGGGCATAAGTCCAATCTTAGCGTGGGAATGTGCGGAGAGATGGCCGGAGATCCGATTTTTACCCTGATACTTCTGGGAATGGGCTTAGATGAATTCAGCATGCCTTCGTTGATGATACCGGAAATAAAGCATATCATCCGTTCGGTGAGCATGCCTGAGGCCGTGAGCATTTCCCAGGAGGCACTGTCTTTCTCCACGACCAAGGATGTCGAAGGGTTTGCCGTCAGGAAGCTTAAGGAATTGAGCGTTTCGCGGCCTTAGCCATGGAGGATTTGAGCAAGACTTCAGGTTTAGGGCTTAAATTAGATGTTAAGAAACACTCCCTGATTCCGGGGAAGGATTTAAATAAAGTTAAGCCGGAAGTAAGGTATTTAAAAGAAGTCAAGGAGGCCTTGGCAGAGAAAAGCATAACTGAGCCGGAGCAATTGTATTATATATATCGCGGCCTGCGCGATATCAAGGATGAAGATATTATCCGCAGGAATAAATTAAGATATGACATTACTGTTATCCGCCCCGGTAATTTAGGCAACGAGTATATGAAGACCGCCGGGCAAAATCACCGGGGCGATTATGGCGAGCTATACGAAGTAGTATATGGCAAGGCCTGGTGTTTATTGCAGAAGAAAAACACTAAAAACAGCCGGATTATTGAGGATGTAATTTTGATTAAGGCTGTCCCGGGAGATAAGGTTGTTATTCCTCCGGAATACGGATATACCCTGATAAATACCGGCAAAACTCATTTGGTTGTTTCTCGCTGGGTTTCATCTGAATCTTCTTTGGAATATGAGCTTTATAAAATGAGGGGCGGGGCGGCTTATTTTGTTTTTAAGGATAATTTAGGCGAACGTTTTGAGGTTAACCCCTATTATCAGGAAGTGCCCAAGATGAGGGTGGCCCGGCCCCTTAAGAAAATAGAAAAATTCGGTTTAAGTTCCCAGGAGCCAATGTATCTTTTAGCGCGCTCTCAAGCGGGGAAACTTGATTTTCTGAATAATCCGGATAAATACGATTATTCGGATGTGTTTGAATTTCTCTAAAACCGCTGAACTACGCGGAACTGGACGCGGAGCAACGCAATATTCGTTATGCGTGGTTTTGCGTATGGTTCGCGATTCTATAATGAAAGCCTTAATTTTAGCCGCCGGTTACGGCACCCGTTTATACCCTTTGACCAAAAAATATCCCAAGCCGCTTTTACCTGTGGGCGGGAGGCCGATACTTGATTATATTGCCGGTAAATTAACCAGGGTCAAAGCGCTCAAGGAAATTATCGTTATTACCAATGCCAGATTCTATCCGAATTTTTTAAAGTGGGCGGAAAAATTTAAAACCGGACCCTCGATAAAGATACTAAATGACGGAACCAGGAATGAGAACGAACGCCTGGGGGCGGTGGGAGATATCAGCTTCGCGCTTGACCGTGAGGCAATTAACGAAGATGTGATTATCTTTGGCGGCGACAATTTGTTTGAGGAAAGCCTGGACGGTTTTATAAAATTTTCCCTGAGCAAGAAACCCCGGGCAAGTATCGGGGTATATGATATCAAAAAAAAATCCCTGGCAGTTAAATACGGGGTGGTAAAGTTAGATAAGAAAAATAAGATAGTCAATTTTACGGAGAAGCCTCCGCGCCCGATGTCTTCATTGGTGGCTACCTGTTTATATTATATACCTAAAGAAAAATTAAAATATTTTGCCGAATACCGGGAGAGTTGTCAGGGCGGCTGTGATGCCTCGGGAAGTTTTATCGGCTGGTTAAGCCGCAACGATGAGGTGTATTCCTTTGTTTTTAAGAAGCAGTGGTATGATATAGGAGACCTTAAGGTCTATCGGGAAGCGGATAAGGCGTTTGCCTTAACTAATTTAAAAGGAGGAAGGTAGATGGAAAAGCGCAAGTTTTTATTTACTTCGGAATCAGTAGGTGAGGGGCATCCGGATAAGGTATGCGATCAGATATCCGACGGAGTTTTGGATTGCGTGCTGAAACAGGATCCTTACGGAAGGGTAGCCTGCGAAACCTATGTAACTATGGGGCTTTTGATTGTGGGTGGTGAGATTACCACTACCGGTTTTGTGGATGTGCATAACCTTACCCGGGACATATTAAAGGAAATAGGCTACGATCATCCCAAATACGGCTTTGATTATCATACCTGCGCGGTTATCAATACCATACATACCCAGTCCCCGGATATCGCTCAAGGGGTGGATTCCGGAGGGGCGGGAGACCAGGGGCTTATGGTCGGCTATGCCTGTAAAGAGACTCCGGAGCTGATGCCTTTACCGATTATGCTCGCGCACCGGCTGGTGAAGAAGACTGCCGATGTCAGAAGAGCCAAGACCTTGAAATATTTAGGCCCGGACTGCAAGAGCCAGGTTACGGTAGAGTATGTTGACGGCCATCCTAAAAGGGTGGATTCAGTGGTTATCGCCTGTCAGCATACCGAGGATATCCTGGACGCTTCAGGCCTGCATATCACCAAAAAGGCCAGGCAGGAAATCATTGATGCCGTAGTTAAGCCGATAGTTAAACAGTATATAGACAAAGACACTAAATATTATATTAATCAGACCGGAAAATTCGTGGTTGGCGGGCCGCAGTCGGATACCGGGATGACCGGGAGAAAGATTGTGGTAGATACTTATGGCGGAATGGTGGCCTCCGGCGGCGGCGCGTTCTCCGGCAAGGATCCGACTAAGGTGGACCGCTCTGCCGCTTATATGACCAGGTATGTGGCCAAGAATATCGTGGCCGCCGGTATCGCTGATAAGTGCCTGATTCATCTGGCCTATGTGATCGGCAAGGCCGAGCCTTTGTCTATTTATGTGGATACTTACGGCACCGGAAAGATTTCCGATGACGCCATAATCAAACTGATTGAAAGCAATTTTGACCTTACCCCCAAAGGGATGATTCAAAGTCTGGATCTTCTGCGCCCGATATATAGGAAGACTGCTTGTTACGGCCATTTTGGCCGGACTGAGCCGGAATTCAGCTGGGAGCAGACCGATAAGGCCGCGGATTTGAAGAAACAAGCGGCTCGATTATAACATTAGGCTGAGGTTGAGGCTGAGGTCGAGGAGAAAGACCTAAACCTTGGCCTAAGCCTTAGCCTATTATTCTATTATCAGAGAAAGGGAGATTTTATAATGAACCATGATGTCAAGGATATAAAATTAGCTTCTAAGGGGAAATTGCGTATTGAGTGGGCGAGTAACAATATGCCGGTATTGAATATGATTAAGGAGAGGTTCAATAAGGAAAAACCCTTAAAGGGCCTGCGTGTAGCCGCTTGTTTACATGTCACCACTGAGACCGGAGTGCTTATGGATGTTTTAAAAGTAGGCGGGGCCCAGGTGCGCCTTTGCGCCTCAAATCCTCTTTCCACTCAGGATGATGTGGCGGCTTCTCTGGCGGCTGATTTTCAGATAGAAACTTTCGCTATCAAGGGAGAGGACACCCGGATATATTACCGGCACATCAATAATGCCTTGGATATAAAGCCTAATATCACTATGGATGACGGAGCGGATCTGGTTTCTTGTATCCATAAAAATAGAAAGGATTTAGTCGCGGCGGTAATCGGAGGAACCGAGGAAACTACTACAGGCGTGATTCGGCTGCGGGCGATGAACAAGGACAAGAAGCTTCTGTATCCCATTATCGCGGTTAACGATGCCCAGACTAAGCATCTTTTTGATAATCGTTACGGAACCGGCCAGTCTACCATTGACGGGATAGTTCGGGCCACTAATACGCTTATCGCCGGATGCGCTTTTGTGGTCTGCGGATATGGCTGGTGCGGTAAGGGCGTAGCCATGCGGGCCAGAGGTATGGGGGCCAGAGTTATTGTGGTTGAGGTTGATCCCTTAAGGGCGCTAGAGGCTACCATGGATGGTTATGAGGTTATGCCTATTGCTGACGCGGCAAAACTCGGAGATATCTTCTTGACTGTTACCGGCGATGTCAGTGTTATCCGCAAGGAGCATTTTACCAGGATGAAAGACGGCGCGATTGTGGCTAATTCCGGACATTTTAACGTGGAAATAGATATTCCGGCTTTAGAGGGCTTAAGCAAAAAGAAAAGGACTATCCGTAGTTTTGTGGATGAATATACTTTAGCTAACGGTAAAAGGATCCATGTTTTGGCCGAAGGCCGGCTGATTAATCTGGCCGCGGCTGAAGGCCATCCGGCGAGCGTGATGGATATGTCTTTTGCCAACCAGGCCCTGGCGGCGGAATACCTGATTAAAGAGCGCAAAAATTTAGAAGCCGGAGTGTATTCCGTTCCGGCTGATATTGATGCCAATATCGCTAAACTTAAGCTGGATTCAATGGGGATAAAAATAGACAAACTAACCCCCAGGCAAAAAGAGTATCTTGCCAGCTGGGAAGAGGGGACTTAAAAATTCAAAATTCTCCCGCAAAAGCGGGATCCCGCCGAATGTTAATTAAGGGGCGGGAAAAAATCAAAATGTTTAAGGAAGGGAATAGAGTGAAAAGAAATATTTTGGCTGTTTTAGCCTTTGGGTTGCTTTTCCTGGCGCCTTTGGTTTTAGCTCAAGAGGCCAGCTTTGATGATGAGTTGAGCGGTATTATGTCGGATTTTGAGGCGCTAAAAGAAGAGCTTGCTTTAGCTCAGGCCGGGTATAAGAGTCTCCGGGAAGAATGCGCGCTTAAGGCCAAAGACTACGATTTTAGATTAAACCGGCTTCAGGGCGAAAGGGATTCCTTAAAAAATAAACTAAATGAACTGGAGTCCGAGAGAATTATTATGGCCTCAGAAGGCCGGGGTTTCAGCAATTCCATCCAACAGCTCACCGGCTCGCTCCAGGAAAAAGAAAAAGCCATCTCTGAGCTTAAACTCGCCCAAGAGAAGCTTTTGAATAAACAGGAAGAATCCGCGGTCAAAATCAAGGAATACGAGCTTAGGCTGAGCGAGCTCCAGCAGTTAAAAAAAGACAAAGAGGCGCTAGAGGTTCAGCTCGATGGTTTTCAAGCTAAACTTGCCGCGCTCCAATCCCAATCCGGCGGGCTCAGCGCTTCCCTGCAAGATAAGGCCCAGGCTGTCAGCGGGTTGGAAAAGATTAAAGAAGCACTGCTTCAGGAAAAAGACGCGTTAGGCGTCAAGCTGAATGAATTGGAGGCCCAAAAGAATGCCTGGCA